>JALYHE010000223.1 GCA_030776705.1 Actinomycetota bacterium
CCCCGGCCCCGTCGCCGAGGCCGCTGCCACGGCCGGCGGGCCACTGTACGGCCGCCTGGCGCGGGGCCGGCGAGCCATGGTCGAGCGACACCTGCGCCGGGCCCACGGTGACGGCCTGGCCGGGCCGGCGCTGGACCGGGCCGTGCGGGAGGTCTTCGTCTCCTACGCCCGCTACTGGGTGGAGTCCTTCCGGCTCCCCGGCATCACGGCCGAGGAGGTCGATGCCCAGCTGTCGAGCGAGGGGGTGGAGCATCTCGAGCAGGCCGTGGCGGCGGGGAAGGGCGTGATCATGGCCCTGCCCCACGTGGGCAGCTGGGACTTCGGCGGGGCCTGGATCGCCCTGGTCGCCGGGCACCGGGTGACCGTGGTGGCCGAGCCTCTGGAGCCGCCCGAGCTGTTCCAGTGGTTCGCGGACCTCCGCCGTGCCCTCGGCCTGGAGATCCTCGCCCTCGACAACCAGGCCGGAACCGTCCTCCTCCGTCGCCTCCGCGAGCGGGGCGTGGTGGGCCTGGTGTGCGACCGTGACATCCTCGGGACCGGCGTGAGCGTGGAGTTCTTCGGCGAGCGCACCACCCTCCCCAGCGGCCCGGCCACTCTGGCCATGCGCACCGGTGCGCCGATCCTGCCCACCGCCGTCTACTTCCGGGAGGGCGGCGGCTACCACGGGGTCGTCCGGCCTCCCGTGCCCGTGGAGCGCACGGGGCGCTTCCGCGACGACACGGCCAAGGTGACCCAGCTCCTCGCCCACGAGCTGGAGGTGCTGATCCGCCGGGCGCCGAGCCAGTGGCACATGCTCCAGCCCAACTGGCCCTCTGACTGGGAGGCGGTGTCCGCCTCGGGGCGGGCCGCGTCCATCCCGGGTGGACGCGGGAGCGGGGCCTAACATGCCGGCATGAGCCATCGGCGGACGTGGATCGCCGTCCTGGCTGGCCTCACGGTCCTGTTGTTGGCCGCCAACGCCACCGCCCTCGCCGTGGGGCTCGACGACGATGAGGAACGTCCCGAGGCGGCGGCCAAGCCGCCGCCGCCACCCGGCAAGAGCATCGTGGCGGGCGCCATCGGCCGCCGGATCAGCATCTACGCCGCCCCGGGCGCTCCTGCGCCGTCTCGGTCGCTCTCGAACCCGAACGAGAACGGCGCACCGCTGGTCTTCCTGGTCAAGGAGAGACAAGGGGACTGGCTGCACGTGTTGCTGCCCGTACGACCCAATGGCAGCACGGGCTGGATCCGGGCCAGCGACGTCAAGCTGGGCCAGCACAGCTACCGGATACTGATCGAGCTGTCCGCTCACCGGATCACGGTGTTCGACGGCCCCAACGTCCTGCTCAGCGAGCCCGTCGGCGTGGGAACGAGGGCCACCCCCACGCCGGGCGGCAACTACTACATCAAGGAGCTGTTGCGCCCACCCACCCCCAACGGCCCCTACGGCACCTACGCCTACGGGTTGTCGGGGTTCTCCAACCAGCTCACCAGCTTCGCGGGCGGCGAGGGGGTCATCGGCATCCACGGCACCAACGACCCGTCGTCCATCGGGAAGGACGTCAGCTTCGGCTGCATCCGCATGAGCAACGCCGGCATCAACAAGCTGGCGGCCCGCCTCCCCCTCGGCACGCCGGTCGAGATCCGCCCCTGAGCCCGAGCCCGCCACCGGGGCGGCAAGTACCGTGACCGCGTGCGCGTCGCGCTCGTCTGCCCCTACAGCCTGACCAAGCCCGGCGGGGTGCAGGGCCAGGTGCTGGGACAGGCCCGGGCCCTGCGCCGGCAGGGCCACGACGCTCGGGTGCTGGCCCCTTGCGACGGGCCGGTGCCCGACGATGGCGTCACGGCGCTGGGAAGGTCGATCCCCCTGTCGGCCAACGGCTCGGTGGCCCCGCTGGCACTCGACCCCGCCACGTCGGTGCGCACGGTCCGGGCCCTGCGCGGTGGGGATTTCGACGTTGTGCACCTCCACGAGCCGATGTGCCCCGGGCCAACCCTGGCCGGCCTGGTGTTCGACCATCGCCCCCTGGTCGGCACCTTCCACCGTGCCGGTCCCAGCGCCGCCTACGCCGCCCTCCGCCCCGCCGTGACGGTGCTGGCCCGGAGGCTGGCACTTCGGTGCGCCGTCTCCCCCGAGGCGCGGGCCACGGCCGAGCGGGCGATGGGTGGTGACTACGAGGTGGTGTTCAACGGTGTCGAGGTGGAGCGCTTCACCGGGGTCGAGCCCTGGCCCTCGAGCGGGCCCACGGTGTTCTTCGTCGGGCGGCACGAGCCTCGCAAGGGGCTCGAGGTGCTGCTGGAGGCCAGGGGCGACCTACCGGCTGAGACCCGGGTGTGGGTGGCCGGGGCGGGGCCACAGACGGCCATCCTCAAGCAGCGCACCGCCGGAGACGCCCGGGTCGAGTGGCTAGGGGCCGTCGACGACCTCGAGGTGGCGTCCCGCCTGCGGGGGGCTGACGTGATCTGTGCGCCGTCCCTGCACGGCGAGTCCTTCGGCGTCGTGCTCCTCGAGGCGATGGCGGCGGGCACGCCCGTGGTGGCCAGCGACCTGCCCGGGTACCGGAGTGTGGCCCTCCCGGGCCGGCACGCCCTGCTCGTCCCTCCCGGCGACCCCCCCGCTCTGGCGGCAGCGATCTGCCGCGTCCTCGGCGACGCCGGGCTGGCCTCGCAGCTGGCCGCGGCCGGGCGTGAGCGGGCCGGCGAGATGTCCATGGGCCAGCTGGCCGAGCGGTACCTGTCCCTCTACGAGAAGGTCCTGGCCCAGCGCTGACGGAGGCCGGCCGTATGCTGAGCGCGATCCCGTTGGACGCCCAGGTCACCGCCGGCAACGTCTCCGCCAACAAGCGACGGGCTCTCGTGCTCGCCTTCGCCTTCTTCGCCTCGCTGGGCGCCCTGCTCGGCCTGGCGGGCCTGGTCGTCGCAGGCCCGGCCGGGTTGTTGGTGGGCCTGGTCGTGTCGGCCGCCGCCACCGCCGGCGCCTACTGGGCCTCGGCCCCGGTGGCGCTGGCCCTGGCCCGGGCCCGGCCTGTCGACCCGGTGGGGCACGCCCGGCTTCACAACGTGGTCGAGGGGCTGTGCTTCGCCTCCGGCCTGCCCAAGCCCACCGTGTGCGTCGTGGACGACCCCGCCCTCAACGCCTTCGCCACCGGACGAAGCCCGAAGCACGCCGCGGTGGCGGTCACCACGGGCCTGCTGTCCGGCCTCAGCCGGGTGGAGTTGGAGGCCGTGCTGGCCCACGAGCTGAGCCACGTGAAGACATGGGACGTGCTGGTGTCCACCCTCGCCGTCACCATGGTGGGCCTACCCGCCGCCCTGCTACCCGGGCCGGCCGCCACTCGGCTGGTGGCGGCGGCCGTGGGAACGGGTCGGGAGCCGGTGGCCGACGTCAGCGGCGTGTCCCTCACCCGCTACCCGCCTGGTCTCATCACCGCCCTGGAGAAGCTACGCAGCGGGCCCGTCGCCGTGGCGTCCTCCTCTCGGGCCGCGTCCCGGGCCACCGCCCACCTGTGGATCGAGCCGACCGGGCCGGCCCAGACCCATACCCCCCTGCGAGAGCGCATCGAGGCGCTGCGGGAGCTGTGACGGGGCGGCGGTGAGGGGCAAGGGCCACCGGTGCCGGGTCGTGATCCGGCTCGCCGCCCTTGCGGCTCTCGTCGTGACGGCCGGGTGCGGCGACGGCGACGGGGGCGCGGCTGCTCCCCCGGCGGGACGGCCCGGGCCGCCACCCGCCGGGGAGACCGGCGGCCCCCTCACCGGCCTCCCCGTCGACCCCTCCCGCGCTGGCCGGCCCCTCCTCATCGTCAAGGTCGACAACGCCCCCAAGG
>JALYHE010000224.1 GCA_030776705.1 Actinomycetota bacterium
GCGCCGTCGCGGCGCCTCGACTCCGCGCCGCAGTTGGCTCTGAACAGGGGTGCTCCGGAGGCTCCTTCGGTGAAAGACGGGCGATATGCACGAGTGGCTGGATGCGATAAGAATCAAGCAGCTCACCCGCCGAAGGGCGCTGGGCCTGCAGTGGAGCGTGAATGCCTTACCAAAGGACGAGAGCACAGCGGGAGCAATCATCGAGGAGGGCGGCTGACAACGAGTCCACCCTTCCATCGACTCCCAGAGCGCCTCGGATCGTGCGAGAGGTCCTCCAGTCGCCCGGACAGCCGCTCGATCGCCAAACACGCGCCTTCATGGAGCCGCGCTTTGGCCACGATTTCAGTCGGGTACGTGTCCATACCGATCGAAAGGCAGCCGAATCAGCGCGGGCCGTGGACGCTCTGGCCTACACGGCCGGCGCGCACGTCGTGTTCGGTCCCGGCAGCTATGAACCGCAGGTTGAGCGAGGCAGGCGACTGCTGGCTCATGAATTGGCCCACGTCGCGCTGCAGCCTTCGGCCGGGGAACCGCCGGGCGAGCTGAGCGTCGCCGCCCGCGACGACCTGGGCGAGCTCTACGCGCGACGGGCCGCCTGCGGCACCTTGCGCGACGGCGCCTCGGGACCGTTACCCGCCCAACGTGCCCCTTCCGACCGGGTCTATCGGCAGGCTCTGCCCGACTGGCAGGACGCTGGTGCAGGCCGTCCTCGCCCCGGCGCCGACGTCGACGTGGAGCGCCTCCTGACCGACCATCCTGACGTCGCCACAAACGAGATCCTGGTGTCGATCTTCCTTGCGATCTCGCAGCGGGAGGTCGCCCGCGTCCTTCCGAGCGGCGACTTAGCCTACTCGCCCGGCCAGGAGCTGCGAATTGCCTTCTCCGGCGCCAGCTCGGTCGTGCGCTGGCACTGCACGGACCTCGTGATGAACTCGGCGTGGCTGGCGGGCTTCGAGGTGCCGCACGGAAGGAGCTTCTGGGAGAAGTCAACCGCGACGTTGCAACGCGCCATGACCGGAGGGGACGAATTGATCCAGCCCGTGCCCGTTCCCGCGGACGACCCGCGGACGGCGGCGGACGAGCGCAAGCAGCACCTGCGCGCTGGGGACGTGCTCGTCTGGGGAGCCGAGCATGGTGACGAGGGCGGCTTCGGCCACCAGATGATCATCGTCAGCCCCGGCCCCGTCGGCGGCCAAGTGACCGTCCGCGAGGCAGGCGCCGCGGTTCGCGAGGGCGCCCAGCGGCCGCTGGACGCGCCGAATCGCCCCGAGGCCGTGTACCGGTTCGTGAAATTCGACCTCCTGCGTGTATCACGGAGCTATACGACCGACCCCACCTACCGGGCCCTTTTCCAGCAGGCGTTCGAGCGGTGCTCACTGCCGGCGGAGGTCAAGCTGAGCTACAGACGCTGAGAGATGTAGGTCATCGGCAGCCACCACCATTAGTCGGCCACGCTCTGCGCAGCTGCTCCGCTGGAATTTCTCGCCGCCGTCTGGCCTGAAAACGCGCCAGTGGTACAGCTGGAGGGAGGAGCGCGGATCAGGTGGACGTCGAGATGGGGAAGGAGGCATTCGGCCCCGCACTTGCAGGAGGCGGATGCACATGACCTCCTTGCCCGCGCTCTCGACGTGTACAGAAACGAGCATGGAAACTTCCCGGCTCGCGTCGTCCTGCACAAGTCATCTGACTTCAACGACGCTGAGGTACGCGGCTTCGAGGCAGCGGCTGATGCTCGCCACATCGGGCTGCTCGAACTGATCTGGGTCCAGTCCGGAGAGCAGGTCCGGTTGTTCCGGACGCGGGATCACGCTGTGTTGCGCGGCACGTTCCTCGAGCTCGACCCCAACCGCCACACGCTGTTCACCCGGGGCAGCATTGACTTCTACGGCGCGTACCCCGGGATGTACGTCCCCGTGCCGATCGCACTCCGCCTGGCGCTCGTCGAGCACGGCCCCGAGCATCTGGCCAACGAGATCCTGGCGCTCTCGAAGATGAACTGGAACCAAAGCCAGCTCGACGGTCGCCTGCCGGCTGACGGGGCCCCCGGAAAGTGGCCCACCGCTGACCACCAAAGGGGGTCCCGTCAGTGTACCGGCGCCCCTGGCTTGCCTCCGCCGCTCGCCGCAGCTCGCGCTCCAGCTCGGCGACCCGGGACCGCTCGTCACGGATCAGACCGGCACGCAGCCCTCTTCGATCTCCTCTCGATCACCACCGGCGCAAAGGTCTCGGTTGATCCCCAGCTGCGCCGACACCGCGGTCACGCCGCCTTCGGTCACCCCTTGAGCGTCGCGCCGCTCCCGCACCAGCCGGACCGCCCGCTCCACGGAACTCATCCGGGTACACCCTCGGTCTTCCCAGACTCCATCCTTTCCTGCACGGAATGGAGCCTCTATGGATCCCGGGGCGGTTCAGACGCCAGATCTCGATCGGGGCCGGCCGCGGCGCCGCCTCGGTAGCGACGACTGGGACTACCTCGCCGCGGCGGTCATTTGGTGCGCGACGCGAACTAACGCCGCCGCCGCAGCGAAGCTGGCGGGGTCGTCGGCCAGACCGGCGCCGAGTGTAACGATGTCCTCGACGATGGTGGCTACGATGATCGTGATTGCCGCTACGTAGGCGATCGTCGTCAGATACTCGACCACCTCAGGGTGTGTTATGAGCCATTGGCGGGCCGCCTGTTCCGCGTCACGAGAAGAAGTCACTACATCTCGCACGAAGTCACGGATCTGCTCTAACACGGGCCTCGGGGCCACCGGCACCGGCCGACGCACCGGCACCGGCACCGGCACACGACGGCCGCGTCGGCAGTCGCAGATGCGACTGAGCTCCGCATAATCAGGTTGGCACCAGTACCCGTACACGCCGAGGACTGGAGGGTCGAGGTACATCTCCTGTGCTTGCGGGCAGTTCGGAGGCGCCAGAGTGGGGAAAGGGATGGGGCCATAGGGCGGCGGCAGGTTCAACCGGGTGACCTTGTGCCCCACCGCCTCCAGCTGCATCTCATACCAGAGCAGGTCACGGTCACCGCTCAGGAGACCGGCGGCGTTGGCGGGCTTTACCTCGGCAATCGCCATTTCGTCCTCGGTGCCGCCCCTGTTCCACATGAGATCGAGGACGCCGTTCTCGTCGCCTGGACTGGGCACCGGAAAGTGAACCTCGCGCTGTAAGAACGGATATCGACCTTGCATGGCAATCTCCACCAACGGGTGGACCGCAGTGCCGACGGCGCGTGGATTTGCGTAGGAAGGCCGCAGCCCCCGGCCGGGGCACCGGGATAACGAAGGAGTCCTCCGAAGCTCGCTTGGATCGGACCGGCATCCTCGCCGCGCTCGATGGCTAGCACTACGCGTTCCGCCTCCCACTCGGCTTCTTTGACTTGAGTGCCACCAAACTGGAGCGGGCGTGTGCTCTCTGCCCTCCGGTTCTGGATCACGTGGACCAATTCGTGGACGAGCACGTGCCCCTTGACGATGCCTCCGGGAGGTAAGGCGAGGCGAAGCCGATGTGCTCTCCGATGGTAAAGGCTTTGGCGTCGAGCCGGGAAGCCAGCTCTGAGATCTCAGGCCCAGTGTGGATCCGCACCGACGCGAGGTTGTGTCCAAGTTGGCACTCAGCCACCCTGCGCACGGGACCGTGGAAGGCTTTCCCCGGCGAGCGCTGGAAGTGGTCGACAAGGCGGTCGAGCGGAGTGCCCACTGTGACGACTCGTTCCGGCCACCCGGACGCCAAGCGCTTGCGCGAGACGCCGTCCCAACCGCCGGCCTCCACTGTGGTGCTGGTGTAAGGGAACCTTTTCATCGCGTGCACCATCTCCGCCGACGCCTTTGGCATGGCACCGGGTTGCACGAGTACCCGGCCGAAATCGTGCCCACAACGAGCACTCATGCAGGTGGCACTTCCCGACTCGAGGGCTCGGTGCGGCGAGCGCTGAAGATCAGCCTTGATGCTCGGGTCCGAAGCGGGAGCACGGACTCTCTCGGCCGCGGTTTTCCTGCTCATGGGCCGGGTGCCCGGTGCATGACCGACACCTACAGGTGGTTGCTCCTTCCCATGCGCACCCTTTGTGCCAACGCCATGGATGCTAGCCCTGGCCGCCATCTTGTGCCTCGTCGTCTTGAGTAGCTCGGCGACGAGGATGAAGGTGGTTTTCAGCGGCGCCAGGGGGCCGAAGCGGTGATCCGGTAACTGTTCGTGCCCGCTGCTCACTTCCGCCGTCGGGCGGCAATCGTCAAGGCCCGCCTGTCTCCTGCAGTCATGGTCCAGTGGTGTGACCGTCGGGCGTGCTGGGCGTTTGCGAGCACGGCACCGAGTACATTCAGCCCGGTGTACCGTCGTGCAATTAGAAGCCCCGTTCCCATTCCGGAGCGGCCGGCTGCGACGTTCAAGCCGGCTGCGTGCCCCGTCGTACCCCGTTCGGTGGAGGCCGCGCTGCGCGAGCCCGGGATCCCGCTCGAGGCCGCCGCCCGCCGGGCCATGGAGTCCCACTTCGCCCACGACTTCTCCCGCGTCCGGATCCACTCCTCGCCGATCGCGACGCAAGCGGCTCGGGCCGTGGGTGCTCAGGCCTACACGGTGGGACAGGACATCTTCTTCTCGGAGGCGGCCTACTCGCCGACAACTGCGGCCGGTCGGGACCTCCTCGCTCACGAGCTCGCTCACACGCTGCAACGAAGGAGCGCCCCTCGCCCGGTCGGCGAGATACAGCTTGGCCGGGTCGACGATCCCTTGGAGCGCCAGGCCGAACGCGCCCCCGGCATGGCGTCACCCGCCCTGTCCACCGACACGCTGTTGGCCCCGGTGCTCCGGCGCCAGACCAGGCCGGACGCTGGAGTCGGCCGCGGGTCAACCCCCCGGTCTGCCGCGGTTGCCGGGACGCCAACCCCGGTCGTCAACCGGGCGGGACAGGCTTTGAACCCAGCCGATCGTGATCGCATCGCCCAGCTGCTGGGAGCCAGCCCCCCCGCTGGTCCCGCGCTGGCCTTCACCCGGGGCCCCCAGTTCGTGATCCACGACACCGCGGGCGAGGTCGGAGCAGGCTGGATCGCTGGCCAGGTCGCGGCCGGTCGAGGACCACTGGGCGAGGCGGCCGTCGCCTACGTCCCGCGCACGGGACCGGAGGTGATCGCCCGGCCGACCTTCTTCGACCCCCGCCGGCCGGCGGGCACCCAGTTCGAGCGAGCCAACGATCTGATGTCCAAGCCGCTTCGCGAGGACGCGTACCGCGCCGTCTGGCAGGCCAGCAGCGCGGCGGCGCAGACCGCCGCGCTGGCGACCGCCCTCGCCGGTCTGTCACTCACCCAGGCCGAGGTGGCGAGAGAGACCACGACCGCCCGCACGGAGCTGGGAGCGTCGAGTGGAATGGTCCACACCACCGGCTCCTGGGTGGCTACCGAGCTCTGCTCGGCGGCGGCGGACCGGGGCGTGCCAGCCGTGGCGGCCAGCGCGGCGACCGTGCCCGTCCTCACTGCTGCATGCGCGCGCCTCACTCCCGTTATGGCGGCACGTCGGGAGCGGCTCGCCTCCACCGTCAACGTGGAAACCGTGCAAGCGAGGGGGTCGGTCATCCCCGGGCGTGGCCCGGCCCTCCCGACTCCGGCGTATACGGACGACCAGTACGCCGGTATCGCCCGCGTGTACCTGAGAGCGGCCCTCCAGGCGGGACGCTGGCCCGAGATCACCACCCACTACGTCGTCGATCGGGGTGTCGGCGACCACGTCGACCCGCGCTGCTTCGACCTCGGGGCGCTCTACCGGCAGATCGCCGCCCTCATGGGGCACCCTTCGACCACCCGCTACGGGATCCAGCCTCTTTACGGGTCTGCCCCACCGAGCAACGTCTGGTGGGACCGCACCGTTTGCGGCAGCCCGGCGCCCTCATGAGGCCTTTCCGGTGACCGCTGCTGGCACGACGCCGGGCCACCGCTTCCGTCACTCGCCGACGGTTCGTGGCGCGGGGTCCCCACCCTCCTTGCCCATCCTCAGGATGTTCGCCCTCCTCCGGCCGGGGGCCCGGGAGGGACTCCGCTCACTGCGGGTAAGAGGTTGCTCGGAGGTGTCGATCGATGCCCGAGCGAGCACGACGGAGATGATCTCGCCGAATATCTCTGCCTGCTTCTCCGGCACCTTCTCGGCCAGGCGCTCGGCCGTGAGCAGGTAGCTGTTCACCAGCGGCTGTCCGTAGTACCAGTTCATCTGGCGCAGGGTCACCTCGTAGGTGCGCAAGTAGGTGCGCCCAATGTAGCCAGACAGCGTCATCCCTAGCGACGTGAGGGCAGCTGCAATGATGCGCGGTGTGCTCTGGGTGGGGCCGAAGATCGCCGTGGCGGAGCCGGACGCCAAGATGAGGAGGCCGACGGCCGAGGCGACCTGGCTGCTGCGATGCGAGGAGCGGGCCTGCCGCTGAGCGATCAGCTGGTACTCATTGGTCTGCTTGCGGTTGAGTCGCACGAGATCGGCCAGCCTCATGTCCTCTTGAACCTGGGTCAGCGCGTAGTCAGTCTCGGCGCGGGCACGCTGCTCCTGGAAGCGAATACGTGCTCTCGAGGTGACCAGGATCGGTCCGAGGGGCATGGCCAGGAAGCCCACCGGGATGGCGAAGAAGGCAGGCATCATCACAGGCAAGGGCAACCGGTCTTGGTCCTTCCCGGTCGCCCCGTAGACGAAGGTAACCAGCGCAAGCACCCAGACGCCGAAGGTGGCGAGGAAGACGTAGAGGGACAGTCGCCTCGCCTGTCTTCGCTCCTTGGAGTCGGCCCAGGACGAGAGCGAATGAGGCAGGGGCTCCTCAGTAACGTCGTTTGACACGCTGGCTCGACGCCTCGGAGATCACCAGAAGTGCCACCACCGGTGCTTCCTCAACGGGTCGGGCGGGAGGTCGATTCCCAGGGTCTCGTAACGCACCGGTCGTGCCTCGTGATGGTCGTAGCTCGCGTTCTCGCACTCGTCTACCCAACTCGTGACGAGGTCGGGGCTCGTGAGAGCCTCCCCTGACGTCGCTTCGTCGAGCGGCAGAACGCCCAGGGACACGCGGCGCGACGCCAGTTCCCGGAAGAGCATGATCTCGCACGGGACCCTCTTCGAAGCTGACTTGCTCAGGCTCTCGAAGCAGCTCTGGGCCGCTTCCTCTCCGCCCTCGGCCCAGCTGTACACCTGGAACTCCATCTGACTGTCCTTTCGTTCTAGCGGCCCGGTCGCTCGCGAACGAGCACGGTCAGGGCCACGGGGTCGCTGTGCACCAGTCCTCCGGCTGTCGCCACGTGGAACGGTCGCCTGCCCGGGAGGGCGTGCTCGGCCACCTCAACGAAAAGCTCGACGGTGTCTTCATCGGCTCCGGTGACTTCACCGTGCACGTCCTCCCCGTCGAACTCCAACCCCTCGGCGCCGCCGAGCATGTTGCCGGTGATCACAGCGGTGACGCCGTCGCCCTGCTGTACGACGAGTGGTCTGATGGACCTGACCGTCGGCTGCCTGGGCGGGGCCGGGGCACTGAGAGAGAACCACAGCTCGCCGGTTCCCCCTCGCCGGTCGTCACCGCTCGGGAAGGGCTGCGCCCCCGGCCGGGCGAAGATCTCCGGGTCCAGACGGAGCTGTGGGCTCTCACCCCAGACGTGGTCGCCCTTCAGGGTCAGGCGCCCGATGACGACGGGCCGGTTCAAGCCCTGGAGCACCTGGAACAGCCTGTTCTCCAGCCAGGCCACCGTCTGAGGCTGGGGAGTCCACTGGATGACCCTCGGACTGGTGCTCACGCTGGCGTCGAGGGTCAGGGGGGTGGTGCCCACCGGGCCCGTACCCCAGAAGCTCCCCTCCTCTGTCGTAACGGGATAGGGCAGCTCCAGGGTCAGGAAGCAGGTGGCGTTGTTGGCCGCTTCGGGCGCCACCGACTGGTTGCAGACGACCTGGATGCCGTGGCGGAGGGCGTCGGCCGTGACCGCGGCACCGGGGCGGAGTTGCTGGCCGGCGAGGAGGACGTCGACGACCTTGATTCCCATCTCGGGCGGCGTGATGATGGTGCACAGCTTGTCGATGGCGTCCTGGACGTCGTCGGCACCGGCCAGGGGCGGGCACTTGGCGGGGTCGTAGCCGACGCCGGCAGCTCTCCTCACGCCGATGTTGAAGTGCACGGGCGCCACGAAGGGCAGGTCCTCCCCGGCCAGGGTGGCTCTCACCTGCTGGCGGGGGTCGCTCCCGACCACGTACACGCAGCTGGCCACCCCGTCCTCCGAGGAGACCGGATCCGTCGTCTCCAGCGAACCGTCGCCCTGCGTCACCTCGAACCGGACCTCGGCGTCGACGGGACCGCAGTCGTCGACCGTTCCCACCGCCAGGGTCAGCTCTTCTCCGGGCCGGGCCTCGAGCCCGTCGCCGACCACGTGGTACAGGCGGTGGCGGCGGGCCAGGCCGTCTATGGCCGACTGGACCGTCCCGGCGTGGGCCAGTGCCTGGCAGTCGGCGGGGGGCTCGTAGGCGACCTGGCTGGCCAGGCTGAGGTTGGCCACGAAGCGAACCCTGTCGGGACGGTGCTTGACGGCGTCACCGCCCACCTCGGTGAGGGTGGCTTGGACCTGCTGGGTGGGTGTGGTGGGGTCGGGCGCCCAGGTGCAGGTGGCGATGCCGCCGTTGGCGGTGGACACCGTGGCGCCGGTCAGCGTCCCGTTTCCCTGCCCCGGCACCAAGCTGAACTGGACCGTCGCCCCGTCCACGGGCCCGCAGTGGTTGAGGGCGATCACCTGGAGGGTCAGGGGCCCACCGGCGGGCATGAGGTCGAAGCCGGTGCCGCTCAACGGGTGGATGCCGGTCAGCTTGCTCAACCTGGTGGTGGCCGCCTGGAGGTTGGTCGCCCCCGACAGCGCGACACAGTTGCCCGGGTCGTACGCCACCTGGGCGGCGACGCTGAGATTGGCGTTGAAGAAGACCGGGGTATGGGCCGGCTGGCCCAGCTCGTCGAGGAGCCTAGCCTCCACCCGGTGGTGCTGGGACGAGCGGCTCAGGTGCCAGGACACGCTGGCCACCCCGTTGGGACCGGTAAGGGCGTCGAACGTGTCGACCGTGGTGCCGTTCAGTTTCCCGCCGCCGTCGTGGACGGTGAAGCGTACGGTGGCACCTGGGATGGGCCACCGCCAGTTGGCGACTCCCACCTCGAGCGGCCGCGGCAGCTGCACGAACAGCGCCCCATCCGAGCCCAGGTCCGGCATCACCTCCTGGCCGTCACCGCCCACGTAGTAGATGTCGGTGAGCCCGGACAGCGGGGGGAAGCGCCGGCGGCAGTCCACCGGAGAGCTCCAGACCCGGTTGGCGTCGAGGGTCACCAGGGCGAGGGGGGCGTGGTGGTAGCGGACCCCTTCGGGCTCAAGGAATGGTGGGGCGGTCCCGTTGCCGGGCCACTCCACGGCGCCCGTGAGGGTTCGGGCCGGGATGGTCCAGTAGTCGCCGGACTGGAAGGGACCGCCGGCGAACTCGATGCGCAGGCCATCCTCCAACTCCAGTGATGGCCCGGCCTGCACGGTCCCTCGACCGTCCCAGCGCCGGACGAGGGGCTGGCCGGGGAAGTCGGCCAGGCTCAGCGCCCCGGTACCCGGGGGGAAGTCCGCCAGCTTGAGGACATCGCCGTGGACAGGGGCCGCGATTCGAGCCAGGATCCCGGGCTGGCCACGGAGGGTCCGGCTCCGGTCGGTCAGCTCCACCCACTGCCCGGGGGCGAAGGCCAGCACCTCGTCCCGTCCCGGCTGGGACACGGTCGCCTGCCCCGTGTCGGCCGTGGCCGACTTGTCGACCGCCACGAGGGCCGATGCGACGCTGCCGTTGTCGCGGGACCACTTGAACGTCGCTGTTCCGGCGGGACCGGGCTCGTGCACCTCGACCCGGTACAGCTGGTTCTCGAGGCGCCGGTAGCCGCCGGCGGGAGGCACCAGGCACTCTCCCGAAGGTTGGCCGGCCGGCTCGGCCCGGGCCCGGAGGCGCCCGTCGCTCGCCGGTCGCGGCGGGCTGGTTCGCAGGCTCGACTCGAAGCTGTCACAGGTGGCCCCGGCCGCCAGCTTCAGCCAGTCCACCTGCCACACCGTCCTGGTGCGGGTGGCGGTGTCGGGCCCGCCCAGGGCCACCTCCCTCAGCCATTCCTCCTCCAGGGCGGTGAGGTGGTCCTGCCACACTCGCAGGTAGATCCCGTACGTGCCCGGGCCCTCCGTGGCGGGGAACGACCCCGAGACGCGGGGGGGGACGGCTCCGGGAGAGTCGGGCTGGGATGTCAGGGCCACGGCGGTGTCGTTCTCGAGTCGCAGCCCGTCGACGTACATGTCGCCGGCGGAGATCATCAGGTTCCTGGCCCCGGCCGGCAACGCCTCTCGCTGCCATGTGCCGGCCGCGTCCCGGCTCAGCACCACGTCGTCGCCGGCGGCGAGCCGGATGGCGCCGTCCGTTTCGACGGCCCGCAAGCTGGCAGCTCCGAGCGTGCTCTCGCCTGTCCAAGTCTGGCCCCCGTCGGCGGTGGTGACGATGGTCCCTTCGTCGCCCACGGCCCAGGCCCGATCGGCGTCGGCGTCGGCGTCGGCGAAGCGGACCGCCCGCAGCGTCGCCGCCAGCCCGGCCACCGTGCGTCGGCTCCATGTGCCGCCCCCGTCGTCGGTCACGAGGATGGTGCCGCCGTCGCCCACGGCGCAACCGCGCGTCGAAGTGGGGAAGTGGACGGCTCGCAGCGTCCCCACGCCGTTCGGCACGCTCTGGCGGGCCCAGCTCTGGCCGCTGTCGATGGTGTTGACCACGACGCCGCCGGCACCCACCGCCCATCCCATCTGGGCGTCGACGAAGTGCACGCCGTAGAGCTCGCCCGTCACGCCGGCCGCCGGCCGCGGCGACCACGAGCTGCCGTCCCAGTGCAGAATGGCGCCCCCGCTTCCCACCGCCCAACCGTCGGCGGAGGCCGAGAAGTGGACGTCGTGGAGGTGGGCGGTCAAGCCCTCCTGTCGGACGTCCGACCAGCTGCTCCCCTGGAGCCGCACGATGGCGCCGCCCTGTCCCACGGCCCAGCCCTCGGTGGCCGACAGCAGGTGAACGGCGTGGAGGTGGGTGGCTACCACAGAGGGCACGAGGAGCGCCCAGGTAGCACCCGGGTCGGTGACGGGGCTCCGCTGGAGGATGGTGCCGTCCTCGCCCACGGCTACGGCCAGGCCTCCCGCCAAGTCGATCCCGCCGAGGTTGGCCCCGACTCCGATCCGGAACCCGCCGCTCTCGTAGGGCGCACCGGCGCGGCCCACCACGTCCAGCGTCGTCATCCGGTCCCGGTGGGCCTCGATGTCGACGTGCTCGTTGAAGTCGGCGTCGAGATGGACGCGGCCCTGCTGGAGGCGGACGCCGCTGTAGTGGTTCTCCGGGCGGAACGTGACCCGGCTGAAGTCGCCTCTCATCGGTCCTCCTTACGTGACGAAAAAGATCCCTGCTTCCAGTCCGAAGCGCAGGTACTCGTCCAGCCTGGCGGTGAGATTGGCCAGGCGCTTGGGCTGGTGGAGGAAGCTGAAGGCCCCCATCTCGCCCTCTTCCTCCCCTCCCCTCGCGATCTCCGGTGGGCACCCGGCCGACAGCTGTGCGTAGGCCGGTTCCCCGTACGTAGTGGAGGTGAAGGCCGGAGCCACCGTCCTCGCCGAGGAGTCGCGTGGCTGGCAGCGGAAGCGGCGGGGGACCACCGACTCGGAGGGCAGGTACGAATAGCGGACGCATCCGGCCTGCCGGCGGTCCACCTTCACGAGCCCGGCGAAGATGGCGTTGCTGGCCACCAGCGTGCGCACGCTGGTGGGCCCGAACACGGTGCTGGCCTCCACCTCCGCGTCGGAGGCCTCGATGGCGCCTTGAAGGGGGTCGTCCACGATGCTCCCGACCACCCTCAGCCGGCCCAGGCGCTGGCCCAGGTCGAGCCGGCCCGTGATCGAGCGCTCGACGGTGACGGCCAGCCGGTCGTTGCGCCGGCCCTCCGACGACTCCGAATGGGCTCGGAGCGCCGCCGCTGGCGGAGGCAGGGTGCAGTGGGCCATCCGTAGGCTGCCCAGGTTGCCGGCGAGGACCTCCACGCCCCCCTCGACCAGCAGCCCGTCGAGGACCAGCTGGCCCGGCTCGGCTTTGCGGGACGCGGTTCCGGTGACGTCGATCCGGCCCAGGACGTGGGGGCGGAGGCCGGTGGGGGTCAGGCGGCCCCGCGAGCGCGCCGGGACGCCCCCGTTGTCGATGGTGGCGTCGGTGGGCCAGTCGGCGGCGACCACCACCAGGCGGCTCCCGGCCTTGAGCTCGACGTGGAGGTCGCCCTCATGGGTGCGGCTGTCCATGAGGGCGATGACGCCGAGGTGGCCGGGGCCCAGCCTGTTCCACTCCGTCACCGCTTCGCCCAGCGACGACCGCAAGTTGAGCGTGTCGGATGACGGGTCGCGAGTGATCCCCCGTTGCCAGGTCACCTCGGTGCGGTCGCCGAGGGCTTGGGCGACGGAGTGGTCACGGCGGTAGGGTCCACCCCCGAGGTCTCCGGGAGACCCGTAGGCGAAGCTCACCTCCACCCGCGACCTGCTCACCCCGGGCGGGAACGTGAGCCGGCCGAGCACCGGGTCGATGGCCACGGTGGGCTGCCTCGTCACCGGGTGGCCAGCAGTTTCGTCCGGTACTCCTTCATCGGGAGGTCGTCGCCAGCTGCTCAGGTCGCAGACGAGGATCTCCTCGGGAGGGACCTGGGCCTGCCCTTCCTCCAGCCACACCCGTACCACCGGCTGGCGGTCGTCGAAGTACACCTCTTCGGGCTCCTCGCTGTCGACCAGGGCTTGGCGACGCGCCTCCAGCTCGTCGTGGAGCGGCCGCCGTCGGAGCCGGCCGGGCACGTTGGCTTCCCCGGCCAGCTGCGACAGCGACGTCTCCTCCCTGGGCACGTTGAAGAGAGGGCTGTCGAGGCCCAGAGGGCTGAAGGTGAACCGGTGGGCCCGGCCCGCGGCGTCGGGCTCGACGGCACGGGCCCTCGAACGAGTCACGTAGTAGGGCTGCAGCCTCCAGAGGTGCAGGCCCACGTTCTCGATGTTGTAGCGGCCCCGGCCGTTGTCGATGTGGCGAACTTCGGCGGTGTGGGCGGCCTGCTCGTGCGGGGTGCCGGTGAGCTCGGCCCGGTCGGCGTCCTTGATGCTCATGATCGAGGCGTCGTAGCGACGGGTGTGGTTCAGGTGCCGGGTCGTGGCCAGGTGCTCGAAGTACTCGACGGCCTTGGCGGGCCAGCCGGTCAGGTCCCGACTGAGCTGCTCGAGGACCGCGGCCGTTCCCTTGGCCCTGCGGTAGGCCAGGGTGTTGGCCACGAAGCCACGTTGGCTGGAGACACCTTCCCCGAGCGGTGCCAGACCACTCACCCCGAGGAGGTCGCCGAGGTAGGCCACGACCCACTCCTGGCAGGTCTCGATGAACCAGTTGTCGTAGAGCTGCTCGATGTCCGCCTCCACCACGCCCAGCTCCTGCTCCACCACGCCGAGGAGAGCCCGCAGGGGCTCCCCCTGGGTCGCGTCGCGCAGGCGGTAGACGGCAGGCAGGAGGTTGTACAGGCGTTCGGGTGCGGCGCTCACGGCACACGCTCCGACACGGTGATCCCTCCGGGGTTGACGAGCAGCATCTCGGCCGGTTGCGTCCCCGTCTCCGTGAGGCGAGCCGGTCGTGCGGAGAGGACCTGTGACAGCACCCTGGCGGGAACGGCCTCGGGCTGGTCCTCGTGGACCGGGTAGAGCCTGTCCAGATCGGTCGCAACCACGCCGGGCACCGTCTGGACGACGGTGATGACCTCGGCGGCGGTGACCGGTTGGGCAAAGGACCGCCGTTCGAAGGAGAAGGTGCGGCCCAGGGCGGAGCGGACCGCTCCGAGGACTCTCTCAGGAACGTATCGGCTGTCCACCAGCACTTCGGCTGCGAGGTTGAAGTACAGCCGGTCGTACGACTCGACCACCACGGGCATCGTCTGGTCTCGGACCGAGTCGATGGCCTTCACGAGGTTCACGAAGAGGTTCGAGGTCGTGGCCACCTCGTCTCCGTTGGCGGCTGCGACCGTCAGGTGCACGAAGCTCAGCTCGCCGCGGCGCATCTCCACCGCATGGGCCTTGCCGATGCCGGCGAAGACCCGGGCGAAGTCCTCAACGTCGCGCGTGGATACGACGCGGTCCATGGTGACCACGGTCAGGGGGGCGTTGGCGCGGGCCTCGTCCCGGCTCTCCGGCTCTTCCGCCCCGCTGGCGGGAAGGGGGTTGTTGACCGACTGGATGCCGAGGGGCCTGGTCTGGAGCAGGGTGAGCTTGTCCTCGTCCAACATCCCGGCTGCCCCGATGCCGCTGCGGTAGGAGGCGACCACGTTCTCCGTACCCGTCGGTGGCCGGGCCCCGTTCGAGCCGTCGCCGAAGATGACGCTCGTCCTGCCGTCGTCCTCGCGGCGGACCATGTAGGCGCGGCTGCGTGGGCCCACGCCGTACAGCGCCGGCGCCTCTTCCCAGCCCACGCCGTCGACCCGGACCTCGAGGGTGGCCTCCGCCCCGCTGGGCGTTGGAGCGGAGACGTAGGTGAGCGGGGGCTTCTTGAGCACGAAGCGCTGGTTGGCCTGCGATCCGTCGCCACCGCCCAGGATCTCCGTCGGGACCGTCTCCCCATGGGTGGCCGCCGCCACGTTGGCATTGAGGACCACCGTCTTGCGCACGTATCCCTGCCGGAGACCGCTGGTGAAGCACAGGGTGGTGAAGCCGCCGGCGTGCTCGGCCTCGGACACCGTCACCACCTCGTGGCCCACCACCCCGGGAAGGCCCAGCAGCTCTCCCTCGATGACGAGCGTGCGACCGCCGAGGCCGAGCACCATGCGGTCGAGCATCAGCTCAACGTCCCCGGCCTTGACCGGGTCCTCCACCGGAAGCTCGACCAGGTCCAGCCGCTGGCTGCGCACGTGGGCGGTCGTGGTCCGGACCTTGAAGTCCAGTGGGTTGCCGATGCCGAAGGCGGGCGAGTGGCCGTCCTTCTGCGACAAGGTGACCTCGGTGCAACGCGAGCTCAGGGCGTAGTCGGCCATGGAGCGCTCCGACACCCCGGTGACCCAGTAGGGGCTGATGCCGTCGGTGGTCTCGAAGACGACCCAGCTGTCCCTCTCGAGACCGGGGACGGTGCGCTCGAGGTAGGCCTTGTCGCCGCCGTGTGTCCCCCCCTGGGAGTCGACCCATATCGTCCGCGGTGTGCCGGTGTTGCCCGTCTGGTGAACGGTGCCGGCAGGGTCGATGCGGGCCGGGCTGTCCCAGTCCCTGGGGTAGGGGTTCTCTGTCTGGAAGGTGGGCTTGGGGAGGCCGCCCCAGCGGGGCGCATTGTTGCCGAAGAACCCTGTCTCCTCGCGGAAGGCGAACACGGCCAGCTCTGCCGGCGGGGCGGCCGCCGCTCGCAGGGCGGTGGTGAACGACCAGACCCGGGCCGCCAGCTGGTTGCCCTGAAGATCCTTGATCCCGCTCGTGACCATGGCCGTGTAGCGGGCGGAGGCCATGAGCGGCCGCGACGGGACGAGCCGCGCCCGGTACGGCTCCCCGGTCGGCTCGTCGTACTCGACCTCTGCATCGACCAGCGCTCCCGCCTGGTCGAAGAGCTGGAACGTGTCCGCGTTCACGGTGTTCCCATCCATGCTCTCGCGGAACCTCACGGCGACCTCGGTGGACACCGCTACGGAGCTCTCATCCTCGGGCGGGCTGACCTCTTCCACGGTGGGTGCAGCCAGGTCAGCTGTGGTGAAGGACCAGGAGTACGGGGCGGCCAGAGGATTCCCGGCCAGGTCCGTGGCCGCCGTCGAGACGGTGGCTGTGTACTTGGTGGCCTGGCTGCTCTCTAGCGGCGAGCGAGGTCGCAGCGTGGCCGTGGCCGTCGCTGCGTCATAGCTGACGGTCGACGGGACGTCGCTACCCGCACCTTCCTGGCGCAGGGTGAACGCGCTTCGGACCGAGGCGTCGTCGTTCGTCGTCTCGTCGACGAGGGTCTCGGCCTTCATCGCCTCGTCGAAGGTCACGGTGACCGTCGTCGCCGGGTGCACCTTGGTGGCGTCTCGAGCGGGGAAGAAGGCAACCACGTTGGGCGGCGTGACGTCGGGAGGCGCCGGGACCTCCACCAGCTCCTCCACCTCCTCGATGCGCTGGACGTGGCGGACGTGCCGCATGAACTGCCTCGGCTTCCAGCGCAGGGTGTCCAGCTGGGCGCCCAGTTCCGAGTCGGACCACGGGTGTTCGAGAACGATTTCCTCGACGTCCCACACGGTCATGGGTCGCCTCCGCAGCTCGAACCTCTTGGGCGGTAGCTCCGGCGGTCTGAGGGGCTGTGGGACCGGGGGCGGTAGAGGCTGGAACGGTCGCGGCGGTGGCGGCGGTGGGGGCGTGAGGGCGGGCGGCCGCGAGAGGGGGGCCACCTTGGGCACCGGCGCAAGGTCCAGCCTCGTCCGTCCAAGCGCCACCTCGGCTGTGGACTGCTTGACCTCCAGCACGCTGGTCTCCACTCCTGGCCTGCTCGACGTGGGCGGGGCAGTGACGAGGATGCGATCACCGGGCTCGATGCCAGACGCCACGCCGGCGATGTAGAGGAGCTCGGATCCCAGGCTGACGGGCTGAGGCCTCGTGAGGCGAGGCCGGAGCTCGTTCCATTCGGGCCGGGCCGTCAGCTCGGCGCTGGTCTCGAACGTCTGCGGCAGCTCGCCCTGGCCGGGCATGCTCTGCACCTTGGTGCCCCTTGGCACCAACGCCTCCAGGACGGGCGCTCCCATTCCGGGTGGCGGGGGGCGGTCCTCGACCTTGAAGGTGAGATGAGTGCTGGCCGCCACGCCCGGGTTGAGCTCGTAGCCGATGGTGCGGGCCAGCTCCAGCACCGACCGGCGTTCGGTGGCCGTGCGAAGGAAGCCCTCGTTGGCGATGCGCTCCTGGTAGAAGCTCAACACGTCGGCGACGGTGGCCCATGCGTCGAGGAGGGCGATGGACGGGTCCTCCTCCTCGCGGCTGGTGAGCTGGTGGAGGCCTCCCGGCTCCGAGCCGGACAACCCCATGAGCATTCGGCGCAGGAAGACGGGTTGCACCCCGATCCGATAGGCGAGCTGCGACAGGCCGGGCCGGTTTTGTATGGCCGGCCTCGGGCTGGGAACCTCGCAGCAGCCGCAGGGATCCAGGCCCGACCCCTGCTCGTGGGCCGCGGTCACAGGCCCCCCCTGAGGTCGAGCTCCAACCGACCGTTCTCGGGCCGGTTGGGGTCGTTGTCGAGCCGGGCCACCTCCAGGCGAGCCAACTCGACGCGCCCCTTGTCGAGGCTGTCACCCGAGGGATGGTCGAAGCGATGGAACCTCGTGACCTCGACCCAGTCCACTCCGCTCACACCCATGGCGGCGGCAACGATGCGGCTCAGGTGAACCGGCTGACCGAAGCTGAAGTTGTCGGGGTGGAAGAAGCCCCGGCGGTCGGCTGAGAGCGGTCGGTTCCCGAAGGCTTCCAACAGGGCCTCCTTGACCCCGCTGCGGACGTAGCCGGGGTGCACCGCCACCGTCATGGCCAGCTCCAGGGGCACGTAGCGAGGGGCGTCGATCTCGACGTCGTGCCCGGCCAGGCGGAAGACGTCGAGATGGGCCCGCATCTCTGCCTCGAAAGCAGGGTCGATCTCGCGGCCGCCCACCCGGTCGATGGTGACGAACATCGTGTACCAGCTCCCTGTCCAGCGGCGGGTGGCGCCCGCCTTCTGCACCTCGGGGTGCTGCTCGGCCCTCGTGACGTAGTCGGACTCGGTGACGGCCCGGCGCTGGGTCCGGAAAGCCTGGGGGGCGTTCAGGCGTACCGTCTCGATGGGCTCGGGGTCTGTCCCGCCGGTGGCGGCGACGGGGTTGGTCAGGGCGGTCACCCTGACGTCGGTGACCACCCGGCGGAGGGCACCCTGGCCCACGTTCCCACCTCGGCCGTTCCCGATCCGGTAGGAGGCGTAGAAGGGCCCGACAGCAGGCTCCCGGCCGAGCACACCGTCTCCGAAGCGCAGGGACGCCCGCCCGTCCTCGTGCATCTCCACTACGAAGTTGGCGGCGAACCGGTCGCTGTTGAGGAGCTCGTGCAGCGGTTCCCACGGTTCCTGCTCCCCGACCACGGCGATGGCCGGCAGCGCCGTATCCAGGCTGTCGTACCGGGTGGAGCGGGCTGCGGCCACCTTGACCGCTCGGTCGTGGTCGTACTCGACGGCGTGAGTCAGCCCCGTGCGTTCGAGCGTGGGTCGGAAGCGTCTGCCCGGGACCGGCGTCCCCAGGCGCTCGAGGAGGACCCGCCGCTGGCCACCCTGCATCGCCTTGAGGGTCCGACCGTGGTCAGCGAGCGCCACGTTGCCCCGGGCGACAGAGGTCGGGACCGTTGTGACGGGTTCTTCGGTGTCGTGGAATTGCCACAAACAGAGAGGGAACGGGAGGGCGTCCTCTGCGTGCCACTCGACCTCCAGGGCCCACACGTGCCTGACCGGGTCCCGGACGGGCACCGGCGCGGTCCGCAGGCGCACCGGATGGCGGTGGGTGCGGTCGGCGTCCTCGGGTCTCCGGTTCCTCGGGTTGAGCACCTCCTCGAGGATCAGGACGTCACCCCCTCGCAGGTCCAAAGCGGCGGCGTTACCGGCGAGGGTGGCGCGGGTGGCGCCGGCGGGCAGGCAGCAGCGGTCGTCTCCCCAGGTGTAGAAGGGGATGGCGTTGCGGGACTCCCTCAAGGTGAGGTCGTGCATGGTCTCGAACACCACCGCCCCCTGGGAGACCGCCTTCTCGACGTCGGTCTCGCTCATGGTCACCGTCGTTCCCAGCTCGCCGGTGAGCACGGGCGTCCCTGCCTCCAGCACCGCTCCGTCGGCCGCCGCGTCCGTCTCGAAGCAGACCCAGGTTCGGGCGTTGGCGCCGTCGTGCATCCGGTAGTCGACGAGGCGGGCGTGGCGGCGAACAGACTCCCGGCGCCGGGCGGTGCCCAGATAGGCCTCGGTGGCCACGGCGTCCTGGAAGTAGCTGAGCGAATCCGCGGAGTAGGCGAGCAGCTCCACGAGGGCGGTCATCACGTCGGCGGGGTTCCGCTCCTCCCAGTCGGGTGCCAGCACGGACAGGCGATCGAGCATCAGGCTGCGGAAGCTTGCGTAGTCCTTGGCCATGTAGTCGATCTGCGGCGCCGGCCACAGTCGCTCCTCGCAAGCCTCGTCAGCCCCGCAGTCGAAGTCGCTCTCGCAATCCACCATGTAGGAGAAGGGGGCCGAGGAGAGAACAGGATCGAAGGCGTCCTGTGCCTTCTCCGGGGGGACCAGCTGGAGGGTGTAGGTGGAGAAGTCCCCCGGCTGGTCGGTGCGGACCACGAGCACTCGGCTGGGGTCGGGAATGCGGCTCAGCACCAGCCCGTCGGGGGGGTCCAGAAGCCCGGTCGGGACCTGGTCACCGCGATGGACGGAGAGGACCTTGGTCCGGATCCTGACCCCTCCCTCGATCACCACGTTCTCGGCGTCGAGCCCGCTCGGGGCGGAGAAGCAGTGGACGAGCAGCGCTCGGCGGGAGGGCAGCACTTCGACGTGGTCGATCCCGTTGACGGCGCTGTCGGCGACGAGCGCCCTGCGGGCGTTCTCGGGGCAGTGCAGCTGGGTCATGCCGGCCCGCTCCTGAACCGGGCCACCTGCCGCTCCTGGGTACGGACCAGACGGTAGGTGACGGTCACCTCGACCTCGGCGTCGCGCACCCCGACCGTGGCGTCCTCGACCTGGACAACCTCCGCCAGCCACTGCTGGAGCGAGCTCTGGACCAGTAGCTGGGTGGCCGTGGCCAGCTCGGGCCGGTTCGGATCGAACACCAGGCGCATGAGGCCGCTGCCGAAGGTGGGGCGGTTCACCCGCTCCCCCGGCGACGTGAAGAGGACCTGCTCGATGAGGTCGCGCACGTGGTCCTCGTGGTCGGTGGCGGCGGTGCGGCCCCGAGTGTCCACGCGGAAGGGGAAGTCGACGTTCACGTCCCTGTGGCTCGCACCTGGGTCACGAGCACCGAAGGGGGGCCCTGGGGGATCTGCTCGGGGCTCTGGCACAGCCCGGGGCTCGTCGCCAGGACGGCGGGCTGGCCACCCACGAGCACCCGGGTGGCGGGTGCCAGCCACTGGACCTTCAGGCACGGCTGTGGCTTGCCCGGAGGCACCGTGAAGGCGCAGCCGGCCACCATGTAGGTGTCCTCGAACGTGGAGACGGGCTGCCCGCCTACCAGGACCCGCACGTTGGTGGAGATCACGCTCACCTGGCCGGCGTGTGGGCAGATGGCCTGGGCACCCACGTGGAAGAGCGGCCCGGGCATCAGATCACCTCCAGGGCACCGTTGTTCACCGAGACGCTGGCGGGGCTGAGCTTGACGCTGGCCGCCCCGTTGGACACCTCGATCCCGGCGGCGTTGAAGACCAGCTTGAGGGGGGTCGCCACCGCCGGCGGGTTCACCTCGAGCGTGAAGCCGCCGGCGCCGGGGAGGTCGCTCATGGTGAGGGTGATGGAGGCCGTCTTGATCACCTTCACCTCGGCCAGCGCCGGCATGGCCGGGGCCTCTCCCGTTCCCCAGAAGCACCCGCTCCAGATGGGGTAGTCGGTGTCGCCGGCTTCGAACTCCACCCACACGTTCGCGCCGACCGGCGGGATGGCGAAGAATCCGACCTGGGGACCGGCGAAGGGCACGCAAGGGGTGGCCCAGCTGAGCCTTCCGTCCCCGAGCACGGCCGGAACGCTCACCTGCACGCGTCCCTGCTGGAGTGGGTCGATGTTGTTCTCGACCTTGCCCCGGTGCTTCCCGAAGAACGGGCTCACGGCACCACCACCGGGGTCGTGGACCCGATTCCCTCGCGGGTGAGCTCGAAGCGCTGCGTGTAGCTGCCCAGCGAGATCCTGTGTGTCACGGCTTTGACGTAGTAGAGGCCGTCGTACGAGTAGCCGGCGCCGCGCACTCCGACCAGGCCCCGCGGCCGGAGCAGCCCGCCGTAGCTGTCGGCGTCGAGCTCCCCCTGGAGCCTCACGGAGTCCATGGTCGACTCCGCCGCCCCCTGGGCCCGGGCGAAAGCCTGGGCCGCGTTGACGCCGCTCTGGCGGAACTGCTGGCGGCGCAGGTTGAGCATGTCGACGAGCCACGAGGGCATGGCCGCCAGCGGTGGACGGAGGCTGGCGAAGGTGCGCACCGGAACCTTCTGGTTGGTGACCCGGTCCTGAACCTGTCCCTCGACCATGGCGGGGCCGAGGCCGTCCCTGCGGGCCTCGTCCAGCCTTGCGTTCGTGTGTGGGCCCATGTTCACGCTGATGGCCGGTTGGGGAAGGCCGGCCCTTTTTGGCGGGCCCCAGTAGGCGGTGTTGGTGAAGGGGGCCGGGCCGGACGTGACGTAGAAGACGTATCCGTGCCGCCCGGCCAGCTGGCGCAGGAAGTCGAGGTCGGTCGCCTGCTGGACGGGAATGCGCTCGATGGGCACGGGCAGGTCCGGAGCCGGAGGAGGGATGACTATGGGAACCATCCCGTACTGGGCGTAGCCGGCGATGATCTTGAGCGCGATGAGGGTCTCGTCCTGGGCCGGGTGCTCCACCGCCTTCTCCTCCCGGTCCATCATCACGCTCACGTCCTCTCCGCGGATCGTCAGCGTGGAGGTGCCGGGATCGTCACCGAGAGCCAGGTCCTGCTCGGCGATGATCCCGTCCATCAGCACGTGGGGGACGACGTTCACGGTGGCGATCACGATCACCCGGTTGAACGGCTTCAGCAGTGGGCTGGAGAGCAGGGGATAGTCGAGCATCGCTTCCGGACCCCCTCGACCGGCGCGGAACACGATCGAGAAACCCGAGTACCCCTCGTCCCTCTGGGTCACCTCCACGCTGTCCACCGCTTCGACCAGCGGAGGGGGGGCGGGCACGGCCACGGTGGGGCCGATCAGAAGGGTGAGGCGGATCCCCAGCTGGGTCATGGCTGCGGGACGGGGACGCGGAGGCGGAGGCCCACGGACTCCTCGCCGGTGAGCTCGGAGGGGTTCATGGCGTCGTTGGCGTCGCAGACACGCCAGAAGTGCTCGGGATCACCGAGGGTCCGGAAAGTGACGAGGTCGAGCCGGTCGCCCTGGACGACGGCCACCTCGACCAACAATGGCATGGTCCGTCCCTGGGGCAGGAAGCGGCGGCGCTTGTAGGGGATCACCCGCCCGTCGGCGTCGGTCAGCGTGGCCGTCTCCAAGGGCGCGTAGCGGCTGGTGGGGTCGAACATCAGAACAGGTTCACCCCGCCCCCTCCCACGTCGGCCACGTTGCCGGCGCTGCCGATCGTCGCCATGGCCTCCTTGGCCACCTGGTGGGCCAGGAAGATCGAGTAGCCCGGATGGTCCAGCGGCAGGTCGCTGTAGCTCAGAACCCGAAGCCCGAGCGACACCTCGGCCCGGATGGGGTTGAGGTTGACGTCGTAGGCCTGCTCGGTGATGCTGAACTCCGTGAGCTTCACGGGCAGGACCCGCTTGGGGCCCATGACGAAGATGGTGAGCGGCGCCATCGGCGGGATGATCTCGATCGTCCCGAGCGCCAGCAGGGCGGTGTTGGCGATGACCAGGGCGCTCTTGGGGTAGACGAGCATCTCGAGGGCCGACAGCTGCGGGTAGACGCCCATCCTGGCGGCGTTGGCCTCGCCCTTGGCCAGCTGGTCGGTGGCGTCGATCTCGACGTCGACCTTGATGGTCTCGACCGGCGCCCCCTTGATCCGCAGCTGCTCGGAGCGGTCACCGGCCTCGCTGCCCATCTGGGCCTGAAGGGTCCTCGTCAGCGTGTCGGGGTTGTACTGGAAGATGATCACGCTGGCCACCGGGTTCACCGGATCGACCCCCACGATGGCGCCCCGGATCATGCGGGGATAGGAGAGAGGGCTGGCTTCGCTCATGACCCGAGGACTCCGTACACGGCGCGTGCCACCTCCAGGCCGAGTCCTTCTGCTGTGGCCCCATGCTCGACTTGGATGCCTGGTGCCTCCAGGCCCGTCAGCTCATCGCTCGTGCGGAGCACGTCCGGAATCCCCCGGTCGACCACGAGCCGGGCCAGCTCCCGCTCGATGGCCTCACCCACGGCGTAGCGCTGCCTCGGCTCCACTCCGTGGAGCACGAGCTCCTCGATCTGCAGGTCGACATGAACGAGGGCGTGCTCCTCACGGAGCTCCTCCTGGAGGCCTTGCGCACGCACGCCGCTCATTCCCAGCCTCCGGTCTCGATCTCGGACAAGGGGCGATTCAGCTTGGCGTACTCGCTGCGCACGGACCGGCGGAGGAGCTCCATGCTCACGGGCTGGCCGGCGTCGGCCGCCAGGAAGGCGGCGTTGAGCCCGATGTTGCGGATGTTGCCTCCGGGGATGCTGAGACACGCAAGCTGTGCGAGATCGAGAGCATCCACCGGCGTGGCCGCCGGGAAGAGACGCCGCCAGATCTCCTGGCGCTGGGCGGCGTCGGGGATGGGAAACTGGACCACGAAGCGGATGCGCCGCAGGAAGGCGGTGTCGAGTGCCTGCTCGAAGTTGGTGGTGAGGATGGCCAGGCCCCGGTAGGTCTCCATCCGCTGGAGCAGGTAGCTCACCTCGATGTTGGCGTAGCGATCGTGGCTGTCCTTCACCTCGGTCCGCTTGCCGAAAAGCGCGTCGGCCTCGTCGAACAGCAGGATGGCCCCGGTGCCCTCGGCGGCATCGAAGAGGCGGCGCAGGTTCTTCTCGGTCTCACCGATGTACTTGCTCACGACCGCGCTCAGGTCGATGCGGTACAGCTCCAGGCGTAGCTCGTTGGCCAAGACCTCGGCGGCCATCGTCTTGCCCGTCCCGCTGGGCCCGGCGAACGCGGCTGAGATGCCGAGGCCACGCGAGCCCTTCGCCGCGAAACCCCAGTCGTCGTAGACCTTGGTCCGCTGCCGGACGTGGGCGGCGATGTCTTCCAAGGTCTGCCGCTGGGCCCCCGGGAGGACGAGGTCGTTCCAGGACGCCACCGGCGTCACGCGCTGGGCCAGGTCGTCGAGGCGCGGCCTGCCCTGGGAGCGGCACGCGTCCCAGAGGCGGATCATCACCGCGTCGGGCTCCGGCGGGCCGCAGCAGGCTTCGGCCGCCGCCGCGGCGATCGTATCGGCGTCCACGTCGAACTGGGCCACCAGGACGCCTAGCCCACCGTTCAGGTCCTCGGCGAGCGGTCCCAGGGCCGATTGCCACAGATGCCGCTGCTCCGACATCGTTGGCTTTCCCACCTCCAGCCGCAGCCCCGGGGGGTTGACTCCGCCGAGGGCCTCGCTGCCCGAGGTGACGACGGCTCCTTCCAGCCGGTCGACGAAGTGGCTCACGGCCGTCTTGCGCCACGGCTCGCAGCCCTCGAGGCTGCGGCAGTCCAGGACGAGCCCGGAAGCGCCCAGCGCGGCCTCGCGTTCCCAGATGCGAGCGAAGCTCTCCCGCTCCGCCGGTGGGGCGGGCACGTCGTCAGCTCGCAAGGTGTGGGGCCGCTTCCCGATGCTGCCGTATGCCGCTGCCGCCACCTCTTGCTGGGCGGCGAGGTCGGGACCGCACAGGGCCACGTGGCCGCGGCCGAGGTGGTTGACGAGGTGGTCAGCGATCCGGGCCGCCAGCGCCGCATGAGAGGGTGGTAGGGGACGAGACGTCGAGACCGGGTGCACGCTGGCTTGGAGCTCGTCGGCCAGATACTGGATCCCGGTCAGGTGGTGCAGTACCCGCTCGTCGATCCGCAGCCTGCTGGTGGTGAGGGACTCGGCGTCACACAGCTCGATGAGCCGCCAGTGGCGGAGCGGGGCCGCCGGCACCAGGGCGCTCCAGTGGGGCTGGTCGAGGGCGGCCAGCGCCAGGCCGAAGGTTGGGTAGGCGTGGTGGGCCCCCTGGGCCGCGGCGCAGAGTGCCGACACGGAGGCGTCCAGCTCCATGCCGGCGCACAGGACGAGCACGTCGCGTTCGAAGGTCGAGAGCCCGAAGAGGGCGCACAACCCGGCCAGGGCGGAGCCCTCGTCGTCGTCGAGCGCCTCGCTGTCTCCATCCCGCCTGGCTCCGTCCGAGGGCTCCAAACGCTGCCCCGACGCTTGGCAGTGCCGCCTCAGGGCCCCCTTGACGGCGGCAATGGCGTTGACCAACGACCGCTGGTTCGCTTCCACCCATGCGGTCGTCGTCACGTGACCTGCACCTTGGGCCCCACGTACTGGTTGTAGCTGGGCAGGGTGGGGTCGGCCTGGAGCTGCAGCGGGCTCTCGGCTCCTTCGACGCGCACCTGGACGAGGAATGCCCCAGCCGGGAAGCCGGAGGCGGCAGGGGGGATGCGGAAGGTGAGGGTGGTGGTGGTCTCGGGTGGCACCGCCGGTGGCCGAGGACGCACCACGTCCTCGATGACATGCTCGCCCAGGATGAGCGCCACCGGTTGGTCGCGGGCGACCGGTGGTCGCACCGTCAACGAGAGGTCCGTCCCCCTGGCGACGGTCCGCAGGTTGGGCGGGTCCGGGAGAGGAGTGGTGATCTCGGGGACGAGGACGAAGACGCCGGTATTGGACTCGAACCCGCGGTGCAGAGGCGGTGGCTGGCCCGGTGCGGGAGGGTCGCCCATGCGGACCTGGTGGAGGACCTGCACGGTGTTGGGCCCCGCCCGCAGGCCTCCCGGAAGCAGGACCTCGAGCCGGTTGTCCCGTACGGAGTTGGGGTCGGCGGGCCCGGATGGAAAGCGGACACGGGTTCCTTCCAGAGCGCCCAAGGCGTGGCCGCGAATGGTCAAGGTCTGTCCCACCCGGGCGATTTGGGGATCGAGCGAGTCGATCACAGGGCGGCGCATCGGCACGGCGTGGACCCCGGCCCTACGTACCCTTGGCGCGGCTCGGACGGGACGTTGGCGCTGGATCAGCACGAGTGACGCCTCGTAGGCGACCGAGAGGCGGTAGCTGGTGTTGAAGGCGGGCCAGAGCTTGGAAATCTCCTCGTTGCCGAGCGCCAGCGGCGTGAGCTTCACCGGTTCGACCTGATCGGCCAAGTCGGACTTGGCCAGCGCCGGGAAGGTGAAGCCGGCCAACGCCCTGCGGACGTGGTCGCGGGTCATCACGGCGTTGTCATGCACGATGCTCATGGCGTGGCCCAGCAGGTGGTGGGCGTCCAGCTCGTCGTTGCGGTCACCCATGGCCGTGAGGAGGTAGCTGAGGTTGAGGGCCAGGACGGGCTGGCCGACGCGGGCCCCGTTCGAGTCCCGGAAGGGCAGGTCGGCGTTGCGGTACGCTGGGTTGGGCGCCACGCCGAAGAGGTAGAGGTTGAGGATCCTCCCCGACGCGGGGAGCTCGCTCGGGCGCTTGTACTCGACCTTGGCGCCGCCGAGGTCCTCGTCCTCGATCACCCGGCCGAGGAGCTGGATCATGGAGGCCGTGACGGCGGCGATGGCCCAGCCCCGTGCGAAGACGGTCACGGGTGGCGGGGGCGGTCCCTCTCGGCCAGGTAGTCGTCGAGAGAGCGCTTCGGTTGGCGGGGTCTGGGTGGCGCGGGTGGCGGGGAAGGAGGCGGTACGGCCCGCACCTCGATGCGCCCGATGGAGACTCGGATCGGCGGTTGATGCTCTCCTCCACGACCCGCGCGGAGGAGGCGTGCGAGGACGGTTGGCAGGGGAGAGGCGTCGGGAACCGGTCCGGCCCATGGGGGCGGAGCGGGGCCCCGGGGGCCCTCGCTCCTCGCCGCCGACGCAGCCACCAGTGCGGGCGGGGGCGGTAGCAGTGGCGCCGGCGCCGATCGCTCGCCGGGCAGTGGCACCCCGGGGCCGGGAGCCGGTTGATCCTCGCCTCTGGCGTGCTCGGTGGGCGCCTCCTCGTGGGCCCCCCGCGCTCTCGGCTGCACCCGGCCGCGCCAGGCGGAGGGCGCCACGGGTGGTGGTGCCACACCGTGCTCGATCTCGCCAGCAGCGGGGTTGGTCGCAAGTGGGCTGAGTGCTCGGGACCGGGTTTCCCGCCTGGCGGCGCCGAGTCCGGAGTCCTCGATACGGGCCTCCTCGAGACGGGCCTCCTCGATGCCCGAAGGCTCCTCGGTGACAGGCTCGTCGTTGGCGCCCGCGGCTTCCCGATCCATCGTCTGGTATCCCCTTACGGCAACGGCGGGTGCCTGAAGGGGGAGCCTGACGTCGTCAGGTCCACCTGACGGGGCGACGCCTGCACCGTGGGAAGGCGACGGCGCCGCGGGCCGGTAGGCCGCCCCGCTCAGCGTCTGCTGGTACCCGAGCCCCGGGGCCTCCACCGCTTCGTCAACGCCCGGCCCCGGCCAGCCGGGAGCAGGCGGTCGGTAGGCCAGCGCCAGTGGCCGGACCACGGCAGGATCATCGCCTCGTGCCCTCCGCACGAGCCCACCCAGGTGGTCGCTCACGCTCCCACCATGTCCAGGTAGAGCTGCCGCCGGGCACGGGACAGGGAGAGGATGTTGCCCTCATCCCAGCCGAAGGCTGCGGCAAGGCTGGCGATCTGGCGCAGCAGCTGGTGAGCCCGTCCCTCGAGCTCCCGCCACACGAAGTCGGCGACGTCGAACGTGGCGCGTGACGCCTCACCGCAGGTGGGGCAGACCAGAGAGAGCTGCAGGGCGGCCTGTGAGTCGGCCGCGGCCATGCGGGCTCCGAGCTCGAGGATCACCTCCTCGGGCAGGGTCGCGGTGGTGACCGCCGTACCTCGGTGCTCGGCCCTCACGACGCAGCGTCGGATCACCAGGGCCCTGGCCGCCACCGGGTCATCGGGCACCGTGGCGGCCACGAGGTCGGCGCTCGTCGGCACCCGGAACACGACCTTGTAATCCCTGGTGGCGTCCTCGAATCGGTGCTCGGTACCCGACTCGTCGTGGGGCACGCGCACCGCCCCCACGCCGAAGGCCACCTCCAGCGTCTCCCCGCAGGCCGGGCAGGGGATCATCCCCTCGACCCTCTCGCCAAACGTGGCGGCGTAGAGATCGAGCAGGCGAGCGTCGCGCTGCCCCACCGTCCAGTCCCCGAGCTCCTCGCGCTCCTCCGGCGGCGCGACCTGGGCCAGCATGCAGAGTGCCCGCTGGGCCGGCCTGCGCCCTGTGCCGGAGTCCCACGCCGAGAGGAGGGCCCGATCCGACAGTCGGGCCTCCCACGCTACGCTCATACGGTCAGCGTCGGCTCGGCCGGCTCACGGACGGCCAGATCCCGGTTCCAACCCTCGTTCTCGAGCTTGATCGTCTGTATGGCCACGGCGTTGGCGTTGGCATCAAGGTCGGGAAGGGCCTGGTACTCCGAGACCCAGCAGCGGAACACGTTGTAGGCGAGGACCTTCTGGCCGGCCTCGTTGTAGACCTCGATCGTCAGGTCCTTGCGGAAGTCCTTCAAGGACGCCTCGGCACCGAGACCGGCACCGAGGTGCCACACCTTGCTGGCCCACTGCTCGAACTCGACGTCGTGGGTCACTCCGCGCTCCAGCGTGATGTCCCCCCACTCGGTCCGACCCGGCGACTTCCTGCTTGAGCTCGGGTCGCCGCCGTGGCGGTGCGTTACCACCTCGGTGGTGCGCCTCAAGGCGGTCATCTTGCTGACTCCGGCGACGTAACGCCCATCCCACTTCAGCCGGAACTTGAAGTTCTTGTAGGGATCGAATCGGTTCGGGTTGACGACGAACTCTGGCACCGGCAGCTTCCTTTCAGGTCTCGATCTGGCCGGCGATCTGCTGGATCTTGATCACCACGAACTCAGCGGGCTTCAGGGGCGCGAAGCCGACAAGGATGTTCACGATCCCCCTGTCGACGTCGGTCTGGGTAGTCGTCTCTTCGTCGCACTTGACGAAGTAAGCCTCGGCGGGCGTAGCCCCTTGGAACGCTCCCTGGCGGAAGAGGTCGTTCATGAAGGCGCCGACGTTGAGGCGAATCTGAGACCAGAGCGTCTCGTCGTTGCCCTCGAACACCACCCACTTGAGGGCCTGGTAGAGGCTCTCCTCGATGTAGAGGGCGGTGCGCCTCACGGGTACGTACTTCCATTCGCTGGCCTGTTGGTCGGCCCCATCGAGCGTCCGCGCTCCCCAGGCCACGTTCCCGAAGACGGGGAAGGTGCGCAGGACGTTGATTCCCAGCGGGTTCACGCCCCCGTTCTCCAGGTCGGTGAGGCTGGCCTCCAGCGTCACGCCCTGGAGGCGGGCGTCGGTCCCCGCCGGCGCCTTCCAGACGCCTCGTTGCGCGTCCGTGCGCGCGTAGACGCCAGCCATGGTCCCGCTCGGGCCGACCAGTCGAGGCCGGTCCTCGTTGAGGGGATCTCGCACCAAGGCTCGCGGGAAGTAGAAGGCCGCGTTCTTGCTCCGAAGAGCGTCGCCGTGATCCCGCATCCAGGTGCTGAGGTCAGCCAGCGAGTCGGTGCCGCCATGGGGGTCCACGATGAGGAAGGCCCGCTTGTCGGTGCAGAACTTGGTTGCGGCCGTGATCACAGTGTCCATGCCGGCTTCGTTGAGGTTGGCGACGGCAGGTAGGCAGAGGATGTTGAAGATGTGCGGAGCGATGTGCTCCAGGGCGGAGAGGCCGCCAACCAGCGCGGCGCTGTCCGGCGGGTTGCCATCGCTCACCGCCGGGGTCTGGCCCTGCCCAAAGGCGCGGAAGGGATTCGGCGTCGGGCTCGGGTCCGCCACGATGGCAGGGCTGGTCACGTCGGCGCCCGTGGTGGCGGGGCGGGGACCGGCCCCTACGTTGGTCACTACTACCAGCTCAGAGGCCTCGTTGACCGCATCTCTCACGAACCGCGGGCTGTTCAGGTTCATGCTGAGGTTGCGGTGAACCTCGGTGTTGACCACCCGTCGGGTCCCCGCCTCCACCGTGACCTCGCGCACCACCAGGTTGAACTCGTTGGTCGCGTCTCGGGCGTTGTGGTCGACACCGGCCTCCAGCGCCAAGCCCCAGACGCCGGGGCTGGCAGCCTCGAGGGTCAAGCTGCCGGCCGCTGGCGAACCCACGGGTGCGAGCGTCAGGGCCGCCGCCACCGGCATGCCGCTGGCGACCCTCACCACCCAGGCCACTTGTCCTCCGTTCAGGTAGTACTGCCGGAGGGCGTAGCTGGCCTCACTCGGGCGGTGGAGGCCACCGAACTTCCGGGTGAAGTCCTCCATGCCAGTGACCCGGACGGCCTGGTTCATCGGCCCTCTCTTGAAGCAGTCGATGAACGCGGTATCGGACGTGCTGACCCCGGCGATGGTGCGGACGCCGCTCGGAATCTCCTCGACGTAGACGCCCGGGTAGGTGTATGTCGGCATTCCTCCTCCTCTTACTTCTCGACTGCGGTCCAGAGCTCCCGGTGGCGTCGGGCCACCCGGGCCCAGCTGTGCTCGTGGCAGTAGCCGTGCGCCGCCTCCTTCAGCTGGTGACACAGGCCCTCGTCTCCGAGCACCCGCTCCACGCCCCTGCTCAGGTCCTCGGACTGGTATGTCACCTCACGCAGGTCGCAGGACCAGCTCGTCGGGGGGACGATCAAGGGCACGCCCGAGGCCAGCCCCACTCGGGCGGTCATGTTGACCTCCAGGTGGTTGGTGTCGGTGTCCGGCCAGAAGACGACCACGTCCGTGCCGGCCGCGAGCCGTCGGGCCATCTCCTCGGGTCCGAGCCGTCGGCGTTCCTGCCGCACCGGGAGGTCGCCGGCGGCGGTATCCCAGCACCTATCGAGCTTCGCTGGGGCTGCGGCCCAGAACAGGAGCATCTCGGTGCCGGGCAGGGCCTCCAGCACATCGAGGAGGTGCCATGGTGCCCGGTTCGACGACACCACTGCTCCGATCACCCGGCCGGGCCGGCGCTTCCTCGGCGGGAACCAGGTCGGGCAGCCGTGGGGAATCCGCTCGACTCGGGCGTTCGGCCAACGGTGACGCAACATGGCGGCCCCGCCTTCGGTCGTGGTCACCAAGGCGTCGGCGTAGCGCTCCCAAGCACCCAGCATGCCGGTCACGGTGTGCTGACTGACGACGACGGGCACCCCGGCCAGGTGCATCTCCTGCACGCACTCGGTTACCGCCGGGTCTCGTGCGCCGATCTCGGGACCCTCAAGGTGGAGGAGCCGGAGCGCGGAGGGCTCCGGCCGGTGGCGGGTGAGGCGAACGTCGGTCATCGATGCCGTCAGTGCTTCCACGTACCGGTCGAGCGGTGGGCTCTTGGCGGGAAGCCAGATGGTGGGTACCCTTCGCAGGGGCCGGGGCCGTCGCATACGTCGTTCCAACACGTCCGCCACCTTGGGGCCCTTGTCCCAGACGTTGCGATGGTGGAGCGCCCACTTGGACGCCGACCGGCCCATGTCGGCAGCGTCTTCTCGGTGGGCGGCCACCCATCGCAGCCGGTCTGCGACGTCTTCGACCGACGGCACACCACGCCGTCCCACGCGGCCCCAACCCGTGTCGCCGCATTCCTCCCACCGCTTGGGCGGGACGGCTAGCACCAGGTCGGCGGCGTCCTTGCAAACATCGGCCTGGCCCTCCGAGTCGAGAGCGATCACGGGCAGTCCGGTCGCCATGGCCTCGACGAGCGGCAAGCCGAAGCCCTCGTTGCCCAGGGCCAGCACGACATCGGCTTGTTGATACCAATGCCCGATCCCCCGGCTGCTCTCGGTCTCCGAGATCAATAGGATCCGCGGGTCGTCCGGCACGTAGTTCTCGAGCCCGAACTTGGCCTTGAGGACCAGCCTCGCCTCGGGGTCGCCGGCAAAGGCCAACTTCCAGGCGGCGACGCCCTCCAGAGTGTGCTTCCGGCGCACGACTGGGCCCACCATCAACGTGGTGAGGCCGGCACGCCGGGGTCGATCAAGGTAGTGGTAGAGCACCGGATCGACGCCTTCAGGGATCACCTCCACCGGCACGGTGAGCCCTTCCCGGCGGCATAGATCGGCCACGAAACGGCTCGGGACGATGATGGACCGGGCCTGGCTCAAGGGTTCGAGCCACGGCGGAGGCAGCCGGTCGCTCTCCCACATGGTGTTGACGAAGACGTCACTGGCATCCGGGAAGCGCTCGGCCGCCCCGACCGGGGGAGCGAACCACAGCACCGGCGCTCCGGGGTCGACTTCGGAAGCGGCGAGCAGGTTCGCGAACTCGTCCGAGAGGCCGTTCGGGTCCATGCCCAGAGGGACGACGGCCACCGCCACCCCGGCACGGGCCAGGGCGAGAGCCAGGTACTCGCCCATCGTGCCGTATCCGTCCCAAACCATGAACTGCCCGGCCAGGGTGACGGGGCGGTCCTGGCGCCGGCGTCGGGGGGGAGGCCCGCCGTTGCGCAGGCCGACGTAGAAGTCCCAGTCGAGGGAGAGCCTGCTGCTCACCTCTTCAAAGGGTCGCCGTTCCCAGCAGCCGGGATCTCGGAGGTTTCTGGGCGCGGTGTTGGCGCCGTGGATGACGGCCACGTAGAAGGAGGAGTCGCGGACCGTCCGGACTCGATCGGGGGGTACATGGCGTACCAGCGACTCCTCTTCGCCGAAGTCGACGTTCTCGAACCGGTGCGCCAACCACGCCGAGCGCCTGTAGAGGAGAGTCCCCCTCGCCAACCTGGGTTGCCCGTTGCCTCCGGGCCTGAAGAGCCAGGCGTCCCCCGACTCCACTCCGTAGTGCAGTACCTCCCGGGCCCCGCACACTTCCGAACCGCTGGACGCGATCTCTCCCACCTGGATCTGGAGGCGGCGTGAGGACATCCAGTCGTCGTCGTCCCAGTGCGCGATCAACTCCCCATGTGCCAGCTCGCAGGCCAGGTCGCGCTTGTGACCCAGGGTCTCTCGCCGCTCCAGGTGCACGTAGCGAATGCGCTCGTCGTCGGGCACGACGTCTTTCACGGCGTCGTCCCCGTCGTCGATGATCACCAGCTCCTTGGCGGGGTAGTCCTGGCGGAGGAAGTACCAGATGGCCTGGCCCACCAAGTGGCGACGGTCTCGGGTGGGCATGATGCAGGTGACGAGCGGCTGGCTCACGTCTGTCCCGATCAACCCGTCCTGATCGCCTGGACCAGCGTCTTCGGCGAGACCTCGCCCAGGCGCACCTGGTGCGGGCGAAGCTGGAACAGCGACGCCTCGTCACCCGAGGCGGTCACCGTCAAGGCCCTGCTGTTGGGATGCTCGGTGAGAAGGTCGTCGATGACAGCGGGCAGCCGCCGCTCTTCCGTGCCCAGCACGACAACGTCGGGCCTTGTCCGCCGAGCGGCGGCTAGGAGGAGTGCCCCGTCCTGCGCGAGGTCGTCCAGTAGCTGGATGTCCGGCTCGGCCGAGAGGTGCTCCCTGATCATGTCGTTCAGCATCCTTGGCAGCCCCACCAGCAGGACTCGAGTCCGGACTTCCGCAGGACCGTCTCTGCGCACATCCCGATTCTCGGAAGCCCGGAGGGGCCGTGGAATGGACCGAAGGGTTCATTTGGGGACTAGGGCGAGAACTAGTTCCTGCCGTGGATGCAGGAGTCCGGCGCCATAGCCGAACGCCAGGAGGGGCCGGCGGGCGTTCCCTCTATGACGCCGTTCGGCGGGCTTCGGGGGAATCAGTGCCTGAACGAAGGCGGGCGGCGGCTTCCGAACGGCGGTGGACCTGGAGCTTCTCCAAGATGTTGTGCACGTGGTTCTTGACAGTCGCCAGCTCTATGTAGAGGCACCGGGCGATCTGCTTGTTGGACAGACCCTCGTCGATGAGCTCGAGGATCTCCCGCTCACGGGCCGTGAGACGGGCGGCCACGCCGTTCTGACGGCTGGCCGCCAGTGTGGTGACCCGGCGCATGAGCGTGGCAGCGGTGCGAGGCGAGCAGACCATCTCTCCTCGGTTGACACTCTCGAGCGCCGCCAACAGCTGGCTCAGGGAATCGTCGCGCATGACGTAACCAGAAACGCCGGCCTCGGCGTAGGCGATCAGATCGTCCTCCACCTCCGCTACGGCAAGGGCGACGACCTTGATGGCCGGGGCCGAGTCGAGAATGTGGTGGACGGCGTCACAGCTGTTGGGCATGGACATGTCGAGCAGTGCGATGTTCATCCCTTCCCACGGGATGGCATCCAGACTGACGTCGCAGTCCCCTGCAGTCCCTACCACCTCAACGTGTTCCTGGCGTCCTAGGTTCTCGGCCAGCCCCTCGCGGTAAAGGCGCACCTGAGCGAGGATGAATACCCGGATCACGATGTCGAGGCGGTCCTGTAGGCCCTTGCAAGACTGGGTTGCCCAGCCCGGTCTGAGGGGTTCTGGCACGCCTCCGAGCCTCGCAAAGGTCCCCGCCCTCTGTCGTCATTGTTGCGTAACGGGCTGATCCAGCGTCAAGCCCAAGCGCAGTACCTACCGCCCGAGCGCAACTCTGTCAACCCCGATAGTGCAGCGCGGCAGCACCCCCTTGCCGTCCAACTGCAAACCCCTCTCAGCCCGAATGTCCCGCGCGAAGGACACCCCTGTCCCAGCAGGCGAGGCCACGTCCGGGGACGTGGTGTATGACGACCACCACATCAACCGTCCTCTGATGTTCTAGCTCGCTGCCTCGAGCTCCGCCTGCACCACCTCCCTGGGGTCGTCGCCATCGCCTTCGATCACCCGAACGCGGGCCTTGGCCAAGGACTCCACCGACATGTAGCGGCGGGCCACGGCCCACTCGTCGTGTTGTTCGCCCAGCACGGCGCCCACCAGGCCGATGACGGCGGAGCGGTTGGGGAAGATGCCACCACGTCGGTGCGCTAAACCCACGTAAAGCCGGAGAGAGCCCGCCCTTCGATAGCTGCCATGACCCCGCACCGATCGCCAACTTGAGGTCGAGGGGGCCGCCGCTCGACGAGGCGGCTTGGCGTTTCCTCCTCAGATCGCCGTAGCCGCAGCGGAACAGCCCGCACAGACAAGTGCCCAAGAGGACTCTCGCATGCAGAGCCGGGGAGGCAACCGTTGATCACGTCCAGGGCGTGACGACCACCACATCAACCGCTGGTTCAGTTTCCTTGCACCTTTCCGTCCTTGCTTGCGGGCACCGGTCGTCTGGTGGTCCGACCCGCCCCTACGTTGTCAGGGCTGCTCTCGGCCTCACCCGGCGGGTTCAAGGGATCCACGCAACGCCTCGGACAGTCACCGACCTTTGTTGACTCGACCGAGGGAGGTTGTCGGTGGCACCAAGACTCACGCTGGAACAACGCCAGCTGGCGCGGAGGCTGCACGCCGAGGGGCAGGTCGCATGACGGAGGCGACGGCGAGGCTCACCGGGACAACAACGAGGGGCAATACCCTCACCACGGCGCGGTGGCGCATGGCGTCAGGCTATTAGGAAGGAGGATTGGCGGTTCTAGGGCGCCGCTCCCGGAGGCCAAGCGCGCCGCACCGTGGAACGCGAGCCCGCTACCGCCTGGAAGGCCGCATCTGCTCGTGCGATGGCCGCCCGGAGCGGAGGGCGCGGTTGAGGCAGGGGGCGTGAGGGCGACAGCCCCCACGGAGACAAGGGGGCGGCCCCGCTCTTGGCACTGCATCATCGCCTGGCCAGGCCCCCCGAACAGTCGACCGGCCTTGCTACTCCGATTGCTACTCCAATGCAGCGGGCTGGAGCGAGAGGAGCGGTCTGAAGCGGGAGCCACAGGCCGCTGACCAGGACTCCAGCGGTGTGAGCGGACTCCAGCGGAGGGTGGAATCTCTCTTACAAGGAGGGGGTCGGGGGTTCGAGTCCCTCAGCGCCCACTGCTTGTCATTGCACGAACACTTTGTGGTGGGGCCCTCGGAATCTGCGCTACCGCGGTGCCGGGCAGGAGCACCGGCTGGCGGTCGTTGCCGGGCGCGAGGTACGTGATGCCATGACGAAGCGCGCGCCGTGCTTCTGCTATGGGTCGGCGGAAAGGACCGGCCGGTAGCCGACCGTGGAGGTCGCGGTGGCGACACAGAAGGCAGCGGCGAAGACGGGGTCCTCTTCCT
>JALYHE010000225.1 GCA_030776705.1 Actinomycetota bacterium
AGGAAGAGGACCCCGTCTTCGCCGCTGCCTTCTGTGTCGCCACCGCGACCTCCACGGTCGGCTACCGGCCGGTCCTTTCCGCCGACCCATAGCAGAAGCACGGCGCGCGCTTCGTCATGGCATCACGGTTGCGGAGTAGAGCCCACTCCTCGGCCGCATGTCCTCGAGCCGAGGGGAGGGGGATCGGGCGGTGGGCCTGGCTTGTCGCATCTCGAGCCGGCGGCGCTGCGTCTCCCACGCAGCAGCCGCCGCGGATGCGGAGGGCCCCGACCCGCAGCTGGGCAACCCGATCCTCTGGCTCGACGACGAGGCCGCAAGCGATCCCCGCCTCGCCGGCCGCAAGGCGGCCAACCTGGCCAGGGCCCGTGGCCTCGGGTTCCCGGTCCTTCCCGGCTTCGTGCTCACCACGTCGGCCTGCTCGGACCTCGACGGGCGGCTGGCCGACGGCGCACCACCCCTTCTCGCCGAGGCGCTGAAGCGGTCGTGGACGGACCTCTCGGCCGACGGAGAGCGCACGCTGGTGGTGCGCTCGTCGTCTCCGGGCGAGGACGGAGGCACTTCTTCGATGGCCGGCCAGTTCACTTCCGTGCTCGGGGTTCGGACCTGGCCCGCTTTCCTGTCGGCGCTCGACGCCGTACTCGATTCGGCCCGGGTGGTGGTCCTCGACGGAGTGGCCGACGGAGCGGTGGCGCCCATGGCCGTGCTGGTGCAGCCTCAGGTGAGCCCGGCTTGGGGCGGAGTGCTCTTCGGCGTCGACCCAGTCACGGGCCGCACCGGCCGCCTGGTCGTGGCCGCCGTGGAGGGCGGGCCCGACCAGCTCGTGAGCGGGACGGTGGACGGCGCCCGCTACACGCTCTCCCGCCGCGGTCACCTGCTGGCCACGGACGGCGACCAGCTGGCCCGGCGCCTGCCCGCTCGCCAGCGCCGGGGACTGGCCCGCCTGGCGGCCCGGGCCGAGCGGGCCTTCGGCGGTCACCAGGACATCGAGTGGGCCTACGTCGAGGACGAGGGCCTGCTTCTCCTCCAGAGCCGTCCCGTCACCGCCGTGGGCGTTGCCGCCGACGCCTGCGGCCCGATGCTCGGACCAGGGCCCGTGGCCGAGACCTTCCCCGAGCCGCTGGCCCCCCTCGAGCAGGACCTCTGGCTTCCGCCCCTTCGCCAGGCGCTCGTGCAGGCCGTGCGCCTCACCGGTGCCGCCTCCCGTCGCGGCCTGCGCACGTCCCCGGTGATCGCCTCGGTCGGAGGCCGGGTGGCCGCCGACCTGGCTCTGCTGGGCGTGGCCCCGGACCGGCGCTCGGTGTGGTCCCGCCTGGATCCCCGGCCACCGGCCCGCAGGCTGGTCGCGGCCTGGCGGACGGGTCGGCTGCGAGTGGCGCTTCCCGGCCTGGCCCGCGATGCCGTGCGCAGGGTGGACGAGGAGCTGGCGGGCGTCCCGTCTCCGAAGTCCCTGGGCGACGAGCAGCTCCTCGCCCTGCTCCGCGGCTCCCGGCAGGTCCTGCTTGCCGTCCACGGGTACGAGATCCTGGCCGGCATGCTCAGCACGGCCAAGGGCGGCGCTCCGACGTCGGCGGCCGCCGCCCTGCTGGCGGTGGCCGAGGCCCGGGCCGGAGGTGACGACGACGCCGGCATCGTGGCCCGCCATCCCGTGGCCCTGGCCCTGGTCCCACCGATGATCGGGGTGCACGTGCCGCTGCCCCCGGTGACGGGCCCACCTCCCCGCACCGGCCAGGCGGAGCACGACGAGCTGGCCACCCTCCGGGAGGAGCTGCGGCTCCGGGCCCGGTGGGTCCAGGAGCTCACCGCCCGGGTGGCCGGCGAGCTGGGGTCACGGCTCGCTCGGCGTGACCTGCTTCCCCTCGGCGGGGCGGTGCGCTGGCTCGACGTCGACGAGCTCGAGGCCGCCGTCACCGGCGGCCACATCCCCGACGACCTGGACGAGCGCGCCGACGTTCCCACGGCCGCCCTCCTTCCCGCTGCCTTCCGGCTCACCCCCGACGGCGACGTGGTTCCGGTCGAGCAGGGCGGCGGTCGCGACGGGCTGGGAGCTGGCGGGGGGCGGGCCCAGGGCCGGGTCCACGAGGGCAACGGGGCCGTGGAGCCGGGCGAGGTGCTCGTCGTGCGGACCCTCGACCCGGGGCTGGCCGCGGTGCTGCCCGATCTCGGGGGGCTGGTCTCGGAGACCGGCAGCGTCCTCTCCCACCTGGCCATCCTGGCCCGAGAGCTGGGCGTGCCCACGGTGGTGGGCGTGGCCAACGCCCTGACCCGCTTCCAGGAGGGATCGGTCGTGGTCGTGGACGGGACCACGGGCGAGGTGAGCCTGGTCGAGCAGCCGGCGGTGGCGACATGAGGCGCCTGCGTTACGCCGTAGCCGGCGTGGCCATGGCGGGGTCGGGCGTCTACCTGTTCGTCTACCTGTACCGCTGGGAGTGGCACCGGGCGGTGATCGCTGGCGTGCTCTTCCTGGTGGCCGAGACGGCCCTGTTGGGGGCGGTGATCCTCGAGCGCCTCCGGGCCATCGAGCGCCGGCTCGACGCCAAGGGTGCCGAAGCCGGGTCCACGCCCTCGGAGGCGTCGGAGGCCAGGGACGGGGCCGCCGGTGGAGCCGGTGCGGACGCCGGTGCCGACGACATCCTGGCCCGGCTCAAGGACACCGCTCCTGAGCCGAAGGTCAACTTCGAGTGGCTGTCGAAGCAGCCGGGCGAGATGTCCGTCTTCGTGCCCGTGCTGCTCGGGGCGGGGGTGGTGCTGTCGGGAGTGGCCTGGGTGGTGGAGCGCCTGGCCCGAGTGACGGCCCGCCCGGTCATGGAGCGGGGACTGTCCGTCCAGCTGGCCCCGTTCGCGCTGCCCACCGGAGCCCTGTGGCGCGTCCCGGCCACTGCGCCCGTCGCCCGCCGGTGGAGGTTCCTGCCCCACCTGGCAGCTCTGGCGGTGGCCGCCCTGTTGGCCACCGTGGGCGTGGACCGGTTGGCCGACCTCACCCAGGACCGCCCCGACCCCTTCCGGCCGGACGACGAGAGCTCCGTGACCATCTCGACGTCGAGCCGGCCCGAGCGCACGGCCCTGGAGACGACCCAGGCCATCTGGGGAGCCTGCACGACCCAGCTGGGTAGGGGCTTCCAGGTGCTCTCCACCACCGACCTCGGCGGCGGGAACGTCGAGGTGGTGGTCAGGCCCCAGATCGGCGAGTACGCCGAGCGCCGCCTCCGGGGGTGCGTGGCCGACGGGTCGGCGGACCGGGTGGCGGGCCGGGTCCGCTCCATCACGCCGGTGCAACGATGACGCCACCCCGTGTCCATGTCGCGAAAGGGTGCCAACAGGGGGTCTTGAATCGCGACATGGACGCTGGCTACTAGGAGGAGAGGGCCCGCTCGAGGGAGCTCACCAGGGAGCGGGCGTTGGCTTCCGGGTCCGACGCCTCGGTGAGCCAGCGCACCACAACGAAGCGGCGGGCGCCGGCCGCCACCATGGCGCCGACGGTGTCGGGGGCGACCCCTCCGGTGACGAAGAAGGGCCGCACGGACCGACGGGCGGCGTAGGTGACGTACTCGAGGCCGGTCCCCTCCCGCCCCGGCTTGGTGGGGGTGGGCGACACCGGGCCGGCCGAGACGTAGTCCACCGGCTCGGCCCCGCTGGCGTCGAGCTGGTCGGGGGCGTGGGTGGACAGCCCCACGATGGCCTCGGCGCCGAGGATGCGCCGGGCCAGCGACGGCGGGGCGTCGTCCTGGCCCACGTGTACGCCGTCGGCGCCCACCTCGAGGGCCAGGTCCGGGCGGTCGTTCAGCACGAAGGGCACGCCGTGGTCCCGGCACACCGTCAGGGCCAGCCGGGCCCGCTCCATCAGGGGCCGGGCCTCTAGGACCTTGTCGCGGAGCTGCACCACGTCGACCCCGCCCCGGATGCAGGCCACGAGGAAGGAGTCCAGGTCGGGGCGGTCGGGCGTGCACAGGTAGAGCCGGCGGTCACCGAGGCGGCCGGCGCTGTTACCCACCGGCGCTGTCATCCACCGGCGACGGCCCTGACCACCTCCAGCCGGTCGCCCTCAGCCAGGGCCGTGGTGGCCAGCTCGGCCCGGGCCACCGGCTGGCCGTTGCGCTCGACCAGGACCCACCGGCCTCCGAGCCCCAGGGAGGAGAGGAGGTGGTCGACGGTGGCGCCCTCGCCCAACTCCACCACCTCGCCGTTGGCGACGACTCGCATGGTCAGCTCCCGCCCTCGGCGGCGGCGGCCGCCGCCCTCTTCTCCTGCTTCTTCTCCTGCTTGTACCGGCGGACCAGGACCAGGCTCTCGGGCCCGTCGATGTCGGCCACCGACAGGTGGCTCCCTGGGGCGCCGAAGGGCCCGGCGGCCTCCCTCCACCCGGGTGGCTGCACGCCGAGCTGCTTTCCCAGGAGGGCGACGAAGATCCGGGCCTTCTGGTCGCCGAACCCGGGCAGGGCCTTGACCCGGGCCAGCAGCTCCCGCCCGTCGGACGCCGACTCCCACACCGCCTCGGCCCGGCCCCCGTACTGCTCGACCAGGAGGCGGCACAGCGCCTGCACCCGCTTGGCGTTGGACGCCGGAAAGCGGTGGAGGGCCGGCGGTCGGGCGAAGACCTCGGCCAGCTCCTCGGGGTCCATGGCCGCAATCTCGGCCGGGTCGAGGCGCCCCCCGAGACGCTCCTTCAGGTCGTAGGGGCTCTTGAAGGCCCGCTCCAGCGGGATCTGCTGGTCCAGCACCATCCCGATCACCAACGCCAGCGCGTCCCTACTCAGCAACTCGTCCGCTGCCGGGTCCTGCGAGAGGCGCAGTGTGGGCACGACCGAATCGTACGGTGCCAGGCGGGGGGAGGAGTCCCGGCCGGAAGGGGTAGGGC
>JALYHE010000226.1 GCA_030776705.1 Actinomycetota bacterium
GCCGTGGGCCTGGAGCGCCTCACCGTGGCCGGCGCCCGCGAGGCCCTGCTGGTGGTCTCCCCCGAGGCCCCGGCCGAGCGCCTGCTCGACCGCGTCGACGACGCCCGGCGCCGCGGCGCCGTGGTGCTGGCCATGGACACCGGTGACCACGACCTCGAGGACCTGGCCCACGAGGTCCTCACCGTGCCCACCGACGAGGCCGTGCCCTACCTGGACGTGGCCCAGCACGTGGTGAGCGCCACCGCCCCCGGAGCAGGGTCGAACCGCCGCTCCGTGCGGGCCCGCCTGGCCCGCATGCTGCAGCGGGCCTGAGCGCCGGCCCGCCGCCGGCTCAGTTGGCCTCGAGCAGTCCCTGGCCCCGCAGCGAGACCAGGAGGTCGTGCGGGTTGGTGGCCGTGGACAGGGCCTGGCGCAGGTCGATGACCCGCTGCTCGTAGAGGCTGGCCAGCGACTGGTCGAAGGTCTGCATGCCGTACCACCCGCTGTCGGCCACGATCTCGCCCACGTCCTGCCTGGAGCCGGGCTCGGTGATGCAGCGCCGGATGCGGCCGTTGACGACCATGACCTCGGTGGCGGGGACCCGCTCGGACCCGTCGGCGGAGGGCACCAGCCGCTGGCAGATCGTGCCCTTGAGGGTGGCGGCCAGCACGGTGCGGACGTGGTGGCGCTGGTCGTCGGGGAACAGCTCGACGATGCGGTTCACGGTCTCGGCCGCGTCGGTGGTGTGGAGGCTGGACAGCACCAGGTGTCCGGTCTCGGCCGCGGTGAGGGCGGCCACCACCGTCTCCCGGTCCCGCATCTCGCCCACGGCGATCACGTCCGGGTCCTCGCGGAGCACGGCCCGCATGCCGGTGGCGTAGTCGGGCAGGTCGATCCCGATCTCGCGCTGGCTCACGCACGCCAGCCGGTCGCGGTGGAGGATCTCGATGGGGTCCTCGATGGTCACGATGTGGACCCGGCGGGTGCGGTTGATGTGGTCGACCATGGCCGCCAGCGTGGACGTCTTCCCCGACCCGGTGGGGCCGCACACCAGCACCAGGCCCCGGGGCTCGTCGGCCAGGCGACGGGTCATGGCTGGCAGGCGGAGCTGCTCCACCGAGCGGGGCTCGTCCAGCACCCGGCGCAGCACCACCGACGGCTCCCCCCGCTGGCGGAAGGCGTGGGCCCGGAAGCGGGCGCGGGCCGAGCTGGTGTAGGCCACGTCGGCGTCGCCATTGGCGGCGAAGCGTCCGGCCACGTGGGGGCGGAGCACCGTGGCCAGGACGGCCTCCATGTCGTCGGCGTCCAGCAGGCCCGAGCCCGGCAGCGGCACGAGCTCGCCGTTGAGCCTGACACGGGGCGGGCAGCCGGCGCGCAGGTGGAGGTCGGAGCCGCCCAGCACGTCGAGCGTGCCCAGCATCCGGTCCAGGTCGGCCGTCACCGTCCTGGCATGGGCACGGGCGCCGTGGTGACGAGGCCTCCCGGGCTGCGGCGCCGCTCGCCCTGGCGCCGGTCCCCCTGACGCCGATCCCCCTGGCGCCGATCCCCCTGGCGGCGGTCGCGGTCCTGCTTGCGCCGGGCCAGGAACACGTCGGGCTCCCGCTCGGCCCATGTGGTCATCCGGGCCTCGATCACCACCTCGGCACCTCCGCACAGGTTCGGATATGAAAGTGGACCCAAGCTGTAGAACCCACGTATAGTGGTTGTCAAGAGCACGCTGCGTGGGTAAGCAGTGTCTACCGGGAGCGAGGGGTGGGCCGGCGCTTCGCCGGGGCCCGCTTGGCCGGAGCCCGCTTCTTGGCCGGGGCCCGCTTCTTGGCCGTGGAGCCGCGCTTGGCCGGCGCCCTGCGCTTGGGCCCGGCCTTCTCCTCGTCCACCTGGCTCTGGTCGAAGGTGACCCCGACCACCACCTCGAACGGGACTTCGACCAGCCCGCCCCACTGGTCCCGCAGGCGCACCACGCCGTGCTGGACGATCTGCTTCCAGTCCAGGACCAGCCGCACGCACGTCCGGGCCGGGATGGCGAGGGCGATCTCCTCCTCGAAGGTCTGCTCCTCCTCGGTGGTGACGGAGTACTTGTCCCGGAGCGTCCGCTCGGCGCTCTCCTTGACGCTGCCCAGGTCGGCGAGCTTGAGCTCGCTCGATGTGCCTGTCTTGCGGGCGTCCTCGACCTCGACCGAGTAGGACTGCTTCCAGCGCTTGGTGGCGGTGAGGGAGCGGGTCATGGTGCTGGCGCTCTTGGAGTTGTCGATGACCCGGGACTCCTGGCCCAGGCTCCTCTCACCCCGAGTCGTCTCGACGACCTTCACCACCTCCAGGGCCGGCCCGGCAGGCTCGACTCCCTGCTCGAAGTAGTGGCGCAGGAAGCGCTCGAGCTCCTTCTCGATGACCAGCGACCACCCGGAGATGAGCAGGTTGGCACCGCCCGTGGCCACCAGCCAGGCCGCGTTGCTGATCACGTTGGTCTTCCAGCTGCCCTGTCGGACGTCGACGTGGGTGCGATCCCCCGAGGTGCTCACCTCGATCACGAGGGCACGGTCGGCCCCGACGGCGGCCCGCCAGCCGCTGCTCTTGCGGGCCAGGATGGTGTGCTTGCCGTCGAGCTCCGTCTCCTGGATCTCGAACTGGCGCTCCTCGAGCCATCGCCTCACCTGGCGGGCGACCTCGGCGTTGTCCACCCGGCCCGAGTGCACGATGTCCGGCACGTGCTCCCCTTCTCAATCCCCTGCGTTCCTGCGGCGCGGAGCCTAGTGACGACCGAACCCGCCCGCCTCGATCCAGAAGCTGGGAGAATCACCGGCATGGACGAACGCCGCCTGGCCACCATGA
>JALYHE010000227.1 GCA_030776705.1 Actinomycetota bacterium
GCGCAGGGCCAGGGCGGCGGCCACCACGGCCGCTGCGAGCCACAGTGGCGCGCTGCGGGCGGCGAGGGCGCCAGCGGCGGTGGAGAGGGCCAGGGCTACGGCCCAGCGATCGCTCATCTCCTCTTCATGTCGCGAAGGCGTGCCACCTGGGGGTCGAAAAACGCGACATGGACGAGAGGGGGGCCGGTCAAACCCGGACCTTGGAGCGAAGCGCGGCCAGCTTGGCTTCGCCTATGCCCCGGACCTCGAGCAGGTCGTCGACGCTGCGGAAGGGGCCGTGCTCCTTGCGGTACTCGATGATGGCCTGGGCGGTGGCGGGACCCACGCCGGGGAGCTCCTCGAGCTGCTCGGCCGTGGCCGTGTTGAGGTTGAGCGGACCGGCCGGCGGCCCGACTCCGGAGGCCGCCCCGCCGGCTCCTCCCGGCGAGGGCCCCGCCGGCGGAGCCTCGCCGACGCGGGGTACGTAGACCCGCTCACCGTCGCCCACCTTGGCGGCCAGGTTGAGCTGGTTGAGGTCGGCGTCCGGGGTAGGGCCGCCGGCCAGCTCGACCAGATCGGACACCCGGGCGTCGGGGCGCAGCTGGTAGACGCCCGGGCGGTTCACGGCTCCGGCGGCGTGGACGAAGACGTCGCCCTGCTGTAGTGGGCCGGCGTCCTCGGCCGGTGCGCCCGCGCCGGACGGCCCGGCCCGGGGAAGGTCGAGCTCTACAGGTGGCGGAGGGTCCCGGAGCACCGTCGTCCCCACGACGGCGCCCACGAGCACGGCGACGAGCAGGGCTGCCACCACCCCGGCGGCGGCGAGGCGCGAGGACGGCATGGGCAGCGCGGCCAGCCGGTCCCGCCACGACGGTGAGTCGGACATGAGACTCCCCCAGGCGCGTTGGAGCAGCAGGGGGGAAGCGGGAAGAGGCGCCTTACGCTAGCGCCTGCGCCAGCGGGGGCCGGCGGACCGGATCAGAAGAGGCGCGCGGTGAGGGCCCGCCGGTACCGAGCGGTGCGAGGGTCGTCGGGGCCCATGACCTCGAGCAGGTCGAGGAACCGCTGCCGGGCCCCGTCGTCCGCCTTGACCCGGTCCAGCAGGGAGTCCAGCTCGGCGGTCGGGTCGGGCTGCTCGTCCTCGCCGCTACCCACCCTGGCCAACGCCGCTACCCGGCGTGCCTCCGCCGTCTCCGGGACTCGGCTCAGCAGGCTGAGCGCCTCCTCGCCCTGCCCCTGCCGCACCAGGAGCTCGGCCAGCCGGACGGCCGCCGTGGGGTGGGACGGCTCGAGCTCGAGGGCCCTGCGCAGCGACGCCTCGTCGCCCTTCTCGGCCAGCACGTCGGCCTCGCTCGGAGCCGGCACCAGGCGCTCCACGAACTGCTGGACCTGGGCCTCCGGGCGGGCGCCGATGAAGTGGTCCACGACCTGGCGGTCCCGAAGGGCGTACACCGCCGGGATGGACTGGACCTGGAAGGTGGCGGCCACCCGGGGGTTGGCGTCGACGTCCACCTTGGCCAGCTCCACCGCGCCGTTGGTGGCGCCGACCACCTTCTCGAGGATGGGGCCCAAGGTGCGGCACGGACCGCACCACTCCGCCCACAGGTCGACAACGACCGGGACCTGCGCCGACCGCTCGATGACGTCGCTCTCGAAGGTGGCGTCGGTGACATCGGCCATTACCGCCAGTCTACGGTTGGCCCGTGGCCAGCCTCTACGAGCTCCACGAGCACCGTCCTCTCGACTCGCCGGTGCTCGTGCTCGGCATGGAGGGGTGGATCGACGCCGGCCTTGGCGGGGGCGGGGCCATGGGCCACCTGCTCGAGGCCGTCCCCACCGAAGTCCTCGCCTCGTTCGACGGAGACCAGCTCCTCGACTATCGCTCCCGCCGTCCCGCCGTAAAGCTGAGCGACGGCGTATTGACCGGCCTCACCTGGCCCGAGGTGCTCATGCGGGTGGGGCAGGACCCGGGCGGCCGCGACGTGCTGGTGCTCACCGGCCCCGAGCCCGACATGCGGTGGCAGTCCTTCGTGGAGGCGGTGGTGGCGCTGGCGGCGGAGCTCGGGACCCGGCTGGTGGTCGGCATGGGCGCCTTCCCCGCCCCGGTGCCCCACACCCGACCCGTCCGGTTGGCCGCCGTGGCCACCAACCAGGAGCTGGCCGACCAGGTGGGCTTCGTGTCGGGCAGCCTCGATGTGCCCGCCGGCGTCCACGCCGCGCTGCAGCAGGGCTTCGCCGCCGCCGGCATACCGGCGGTGGGACTGTGGGCCCGGGTGCCCCACTACGTGGCCGCCATGCCCTACCCCGCGGCCAGCGCCGCCCTGGTGGAGGGCCTTGGGTCCGTGGCCGGACTCGAGCTCGACGCCAAGCAGCTGCATGACGCCGCCGCCCTGGCCAAGGCCCGCATCGACGAGCTCATCGCCGCCAGCGAGGAGCACGCCCAGATGGTCCGCCAGCTGGAGGCCAGCGCCGACGCCGAGGCTGAGGCCGACGCCGGGCCCATCGACCTGTCCGAGCTGTCCGATCTGCCCAGCGGCGACGAGCTGGCTGCCGAGCTGGAGCGGTTCCTCAGGGGCGAGCAGTGAGGAAGGCCGCGGCCTTCACGCGCCCCTAGCCGCTCGGGCCCTAGCCTGCCCTAGCCGCCGGTGCCCGGGTCGGCCAACGACGCCACGTCGTCGCGGGTCAGGATGCCGCCGATGGGCCCGGCCGGGTTGATGGCCAGCCCGGCGCACTCACCGGCCAGGACCAGCTCGCACACCACCGCGGTGGGCTCGACCCGCGGGTCGTAGGCGTGGGGGAAGGCGGCCCGCATGGCGGCCACGTCGGTGAAGGCGGGGACGTAGGACAAGTCATCCTCTCCGATGGCCAGCACCAGCTCACGGTCCTCGACGGCAAGCACCAGCTCGGCCCGCCTGAGGGTCTCGAACAGGGCCCTGCGGGTGACCTGGTTGTCCTTGGCCGCCACCGCCTCGATCGCCGCCACCAGCTCGGCGTTGCCCAGGCTCACTGCCGTCCTTGTTCTCGAGTACATGGGTTCCCGTTTCCGGAACCTATGTACTCGAGAACGGGTGGGGATGGCGGCGGGGTCACACCACCACGTTGACAAGGTTGGGCGGCCTGGTGACGACCCGCCTCGGCCGTCCCCCGGAAAGGTGCTCCTGCACCCGCTCGGAGGCGAGGGCCAGGCGCTCGGCCTCGGAGTCGCCGATGGCGGGGTCCACCTCGATTCGGTCCCTCACCTTGCCGTTCACCTGCACGACCATGGTGACGGACTCGGCCGCCACCATCTCCGGGTCCGCCTCGGGCCAGGCCTGGTCGTGCACGTGGCCGCCACGCCGGCGCTCCCACAGCTCGGCGCTCAGGTGGGGGGCCATCGGGGCCAGGAGCAGCAGCATGCTGTCGACGGCCAGGTCGGTGGTTCCCTCCCGGTACATGAGGTTGGTGAACTCCATGAGGGCGGCCACGGCCGTGTTGTACGACCACCGCTCGTAGTCCTCGCTCACCTTGGCCACCAGGCGGTGGGCGGCACGGTCCACCTTTACCGGGTCCTCGGCCGTCCCCGACCCGTCCCCCAGCACCAGCCGCCACACCCGGAGCAAGAACCGCGAGCACCCCTCGATCACCTCGTCGGTCTGGTCGGTCCAATCCACGTCGTCGGCGGGCGGGCCCACGAAGAGGTGGTAGAGCCGCAGGGCGTCGGCGCCAACGGTGTCGAAGTACCGGGAAGGGGCGACCAGGTTCCCCTTGGACTTGGACATCTTGGTGCCGCCCATGCGGATCATGCCCTGGGTGAAGAGGCGGCGGAAGGGCTCACGCAGCTCCTTCGGGGCCAGGTCCATGTCGGCCAGGGCCTTGGTGAAGAAGCGGGCGTACATGAGGTGGAGGATGGCGTGCTCGATGCCGCCGATGTACTGGTCCACCGGCATCCAGCGCTCCACGGCTTCGCGGGCGAAGGGCACGTCTTCCGACCACGGATCGCAGAAGCGCAGGAAGTACCAGGACGAGTCCACGAAGGTGTCCATGGTGTCGGTCTCGCGCTCGGCCCGGCCCCCGCACGTCGGGCACGTGGTCCACCGGAAGCCCTCGTGAGACCTGAGGGGCGACTCGCCCGTGGGCTGCAGCTCCACGTCGTCGGGGGCCAGCACCGGCAGCTCGTCCTCGGGCACGGGCACCATGCCGTCCGTCGGGCAGTGCACCACGGGGATGGGGCAGCCCCAGTAGCGCTGGCGGGAGACCAGCCAGTCCCGGAGGCGGTAGTTCACCCTCCGCTCGCCGAGGCCCCGCTCCTCCAACCACTCGATGGCGGCGGCCTTGGCCCTGGCCGTGTCCATGCCGTCCATCCACTCGCTGTTGATCTTGACGCCGTCGCCGGTGTACGCCTCGCCGTCCCAGCCCTCGGGCGGCTGGACGGTGCGGACCACCCGCAGCCCGTGGGCCTTGGCGAACTCCCAGTCCCGCTGGTCTTCTCCGGGCACGGCCATGATGGCGCCGGTGCCGTAGCCCATGAGCACGTAGTCAGCCAGGTACACGGGCACGGGACGGTCGTTGAAGGGGTTGACCACGTAGGAGCCAGTGAAGACCCCCCGCCGCTCGACCGGCCCCTCGGCCAGGCGCTCGACCTCGGTCTCGGCCTGCACCCGCTCCACGAAGGCTTCCACCACGGGCCGCTGGCCGGCGGTGGTGAGCTCGGGGACCATGGGATGCTCGGGTGCCAGGACGGCGTAGGTCATGCCGAAGGTGGTGTCGGGGCGGGTGGTGAACACCCGCACGCTCATGTCCGGCCGGCGGTGCACGGGAAGGTCGAACTCGGCGCCCTCGGACCGGCCGATCCAGTTGCGCTGCATGGTCTTCACCCGCTCGGGCCAGTCCAGCTCGTCGAGCTCGTCCAGCAGCTCGTCGGCGTAGCGCGTGATGCGGAAGAACCACTGTTCCAGGTCGCGCTTGGTGACGAGGTCGCCCGAGCGCTCGCACGTGCCGTCCGACAGCACCTGCTCGTTGGCCAGGACGGTCTGGCAGCCCGGGCACCAGTTGACGGGGGCGCTGGCCCGGTAGGCGAGATCGGCCTCGAGCAAGCGCTCGAAGATCACCTGGTTCCAGCGGATGTAGGCGGGGTCGTGACTGCGGACCTCCCGGCGCCAGTCGTACATGGCCCCGAGGCGCTCGATGGACGACTTCAGCTCGGCGATGCGCTCCTCGGTGAAGAGGCGGGGATGGACCTTGGTCTTCATGGCGGCGTTCTCGGCCGGCAGGCCGAAGCTGTCGAAGCCCATGGGCGACAGGACGGCGTCACCGCTCATGGTGCGGTGCCGGACCACCAGGTCCCCGAAGGTGTAGTTCCGGATGTGACCCTGGTGAGCGGGCCCGCTGGGGTAGGGGTACATGCACAGCACGTAAAAGGGCGGGCGGGGGTCGTCGTTGTCGACCTGGTAGGCGCCTTCCTCGGCCCAGCGGCGCTGCCACTTGGCCTCCACGGCTTGGACGTCGTATCCGTCAGCCACGAGCTCCGATGCTAGTTGTGGCCCGGTCCGCTCAAGCCGGCCACCGTGGCCGTCGGGCCAGGCCCTCCCCGACCTCTTCAGGCCGTAGTAGGCGAGGTCCCGGACAGCTTCTCCAGGGCCTCCAGCTGGCCCGCGGTGCCGATGGCGATCAGGATGTGGCCGGGGCACATCTGCGTCTCCGGCACCGGGTTGGTGGTGAAGGTGCCGTCCTCGGTCCGCAGCGCCAGCACCAGGGCCCCGGTGCGGTCCCGTATCTGGGCCTCGCGCAAGCTGCGGCCCGCCAGGTCCGAGCCCTCGGGGACGGGGATCTCCTCCAAGCGGAACTCCAGGTCGCCCTCGTGCATGACCACGTCCAGGAACTCGGCCACGTGGGGCTGTAGGGCCAGCGCCGCCATCCGAGCGCCGCCGATGCGCTGGGGGTTCACCACCCGGTTGGCCCCGGCTCGCTCCAGCTTGGGCTCGGAGGAGTCGGTGTGGGCCCGGGCGATGATGAACAGGTCGGGCCGCAGCGAGCGGCCGCTCAAGGTGGCGTAGAGGTTGGCGGCATCGGTGTCGAGTGCCGCCACCAGCACCCGGGCCCGCTCGATGCCGGCGGCCCGCAGAACCTCGTCCTCGGTGACGTCGCCCTGCACGTAGGGGTGGGGGATGCCGACGAGGACGTTGGGGTCGCGGTCGACGACCACCAGCTCCTGGTCGGCGTTGGAGATGTAGCGGGCGATGGACTGCCCGACCCGTCCCCAGCCGCACACGATCACGTGGTCGCTCATCCTTCCGATGTTGCGGTGCATGCGCCGCCTCCCGAACAGGTCTCGGATGTGGCCGTCGATGAGGGTCTCGAGGGCCACGGTGAAGGTGTACAGCGCGGTCCCCACCCCAACGAGGATCAGGAAGATCGTGAACACCTTCCCGGTGGTGTCGAGCGGCCGTACCTCCCGGAACCCGACAGTGGTGATGGTGGTCACCGTCTGGTACACGGCGTCCAGCAGCCCGAAGCCGAGCATCACGTACCCAATGGTCCCCGCAGCCATCACCGCGGCCAGGCCCAGGAGGCCGAGCACCACCCTTCGGTACAGCTCCGTCACGCCGTGATCATGCCCCCTTGCGAGTGGCGACGGGCGCCAGGGCGGGGCCTTCTAGGTGCAGAAAACAGTTAGTGACTTTTCGAAGGAGGGCGGTAGCCTGATGGCACACCAAGGAGGTCCTCCCGACATGAGACGACTCTTCCAGAAGCTCGCGCCCAGGCCCTCGCGGGAGGAGCTGGAGCGCCAGGCCGCGGACGAGCTACAGGCAGCGGGCGGGTTGCCAAGCCGGGCGCCCGCCCTTCCGGGGACCAGCGACGGCTTGGACGGGCCCACTGTCTCCGAGGTCTCCGCGCCGGAGGTGCCGGAGGGCGAGGGAGTGCCGGAGGGCGCGGGAGTGCCGGAGGGCGAGGAGCTGCCGGAGGGCGAGGGAGTGCCGGAGGGCGCGGGAGTGCCCGAGCCCGAGGGAGTGCCGCAGCCAGAACCGGCCGCCCATGCCGACGCCGAGCCGGCCGCCCAGCCGGAAGGCCAGGCCGCTCCTCGGCCAGCCCCTCGCCAGGCTGGGGCGGCACCGGCCCGAGCCCGGCGCCGGCCCAAGAAGGCGTCTGCTCGGCCGGCGAAGGCCAAGGCGAGGGCGAAGAAGGCGCCTCGCTGATCGCCGGTGGAGCTGACGGGAATCGAACCCGTGGCCTCATCCATGCCATGGATGCGCTCTACCAACTGAGCTACAGCCCCCTGCGCCGCCCACGGTAGCAGCGGCGCCCGTGCGTCCAGGGGCTGGTCCGGACGGCCTCGGTGACCTCGGCGCGACCCCTCAGGCGTTGCCGGCCCCGGCGCTCACGAGGCCCTCGGCGGCGCCGTCGGCCAGGTCCCGTCGGCCAGAAGGCTCTGCAGTGCGTGCCAGCTTCTTTTTAATAATTTGTGGGCTGCACAGAAG
>JALYHE010000228.1 GCA_030776705.1 Actinomycetota bacterium
CCCGCTGGAGGGTCGGGCCTCGCTCGACGCCGGCCAGTTCCGCTCCGTGCACGGGGGCTTCTCGACCCAGTGGGCCAACGCCGACCCCCACCGCATCCTGCCCCTCGACGTGGCCCGTGAGCTGGAGTCCGAGGGGGCCATCGGACAGCTGCACGACGAGTACTTCGTGACGGCCGGCAACGGGACGACGGTGGCCAATGCCCGCCGGTTCGGCGTGGAGCTGGCCGCCGCCCTCCGTCACGCCGAGGTGCAGGCCGCCATCCTCACCTCCACGTGAGGGACGGGCACGCGTTGCGGGTCAACGCTGGCGAAGGAGCTGGAGCGGGCCGGGATCCCCACCGCCCTGCTGTGCAATCTGGTTTCCATCGCCACCCGGGTGGGGGCGCCGAGAGTGGTGCCCACCCGGGGCATCCCCTATCCCACCGGCGACCCGTCGCTCGAACCGGAGGAGGAGCGGGCCTGGCGCCGCCGGCTCCTGGAGACGGCGGTCGATGCGGTGGCCACGGCGGTGGAGGAGCCCACCGTGTTCGAGGTCAGAGCGAGCAAGGCCGAGCGAGCCGCGGAGGCGGTCTGACGTGAGCAGCTTCCCCGTGGTGGCGGCGGCCACCCAGGTCCTGGCCCACACGCCGGGGCTGGCCCGCCACGGCTCCAAGCCCCGGCGGGAGCTGCCCAGGGACCCCGCCGTGGAACAGGCCTTCCTGGCCTCCCTGCGCACGTCCGACCAGGCGGTGGCCTACCCGGCCCACCAGGCCTACCTGGGCGCCCTGCACCCCCGGGAGCTGCCCGAGCGGCCCTGGGCCGGCGCCGCCCATCCGGGCGCCTCCCGCTTCGGCCCCGCCGGCGAGCTGATGCCCGAGGAGGAGTTCCTGGGCCTGATGGCGGCCGTGGACCACTTCGACCTGCTCACCCTGGCCCCCGACGTGGCCGAGCAGGCCGCGGCCGGACTGTCCCGCCATCCCCTGGCCAAGCACTTCGACCTCGATCGCGTGGACAAGGCGGCGGGACACGCCGAGGCTGTGGCCGCAGAGCCCGGCTCCCTGCCCCTCCACCTTGGTGCTGAGCGCGTGGCCGGAGCCATGAGGCGCGGCGACGAGGCCGACGAGGCCCTCTCCGCCTACGTCCTGCTCGAGAACCTGGCCGGCAAGGCCACGGCCACGCTCGCCCTCCTCCACCTCCTCGAGGACCTGGACGTGGACCCCACCTCGGTCGACTACGTGATCGGCTGCGGCGAGGAGGCCGTCGGCGACCGCTATCAGAGGGGCGGAGGCAACCTGGCCAAGGCCGTGGCCGAGGTCGCCGGGCTCACCGAGGCGTCGGGCATGGACGTCAAGAACTTCTGCGCCGCTCCCGTGCCGGCCCTGGTGGTGGCCTCCAGCCTGGTGGCGTCGGGCACCTTCGAGCGGGTGGCGGTGGTGGCGGGCGGCTCGCTGGCCAAGCTGGGCATGAAGTTCCAGGGCCACCTGCGCCACCAGCTCCCCGTGCTGGAGGACGTGATGGGCGGGGCCGCGGCCCTGATCGAGGCCGACGACGGGCGCTCGCCCCGGGTCCGCCTCGACGTGGTGGGCCGTCACCGGGTGTCGGCCGGCGGCTCCGCGGCACAGATCATGGAGGCGCTAGCCGTGGAGCCGCTCCGTCGCGCCGGGCTGCCCATGACCGGCGTGGACGACTATGCCACCGAGTTGCACGACCCCGAGATCACCGAGCCCCAGGGCTCGGGCAACGTGCCCGAGCGCAACTACCGCACCATCGCCGCCCTGGCCGCCCGGGCCGGTGAGATCGACCGCCAGGACATCGACTCCTTCGTAGCCGCCCACGGCATGCCGGGCTTCGCCCCCACCCAGGGCCATCTGGCTTCGGCCCTCTGTTATCTTCCCCACGCCGTCGAGCGCCTCCGGCAGGGCGAGGCCGAGCGGGTGCTGATGCTCGCCAAGGGCAGCCTCTTCCTGGGCCGCATGTCGCAGCAGTCCGACGGGATGAGCGTGCTGTTGGAGCGGAACCCAGGAGGAGCGTGACGATGACAGGAGCGCTGGTCGAGGCCACCAGGGACAACTTTCGGGACCTGGTCTCCGAGGGGATCACGCTGGTCGACCTGTGGGGGACGGACTGCCAGACGTGCATGGCGCTCATGCCCGACGTGGAGCGCCTGGCCGAGGAGAAGGACGGCGTGAAGGTCGTCACCCTGGAGGCGCCCAAGGCTCGCCGGCTGTGCATGGAGCTCAAGGTCCTCGGCCTTCCGGCCTTCCTCCTCTTTCGCGACGGCGAAGAGGTGGGACGCCTGGCCGGTCCCGACCTGACCGCCTCCAAGTTGGAGGCGTGGCTGGACGAGAACCTGGAGGAGGTGAGCTGAACGGATGGCGACGGTCGAGAACAAGCTCGAGAACAAGAAGGTGGTAGCCCTGGGCGAGCGGGACGGGGTGTCCGGGCCGGCCATCGGCGCTTGCGCCGAAGCGGCAGGGGCCACGGTGGTGTTCTCCGCCACCGAGTGCTTCGTCTGAACGGCGGCAGGGGCCATGGACCTGCAGAGCCAGGAGGCCATCCTCCGGCTCTCGGAGCAGCACGGGAAGGACGACCTGGTCGTCATCCTCGGTGCTCCTGATGCCGAGGCAGCCGAGATCGCCGCGGAGACGGTGGTGCTCGGGGACCCGGCGTACGCAGGTGCCCTGGCCGGGGCCCAGTTGGGCCTCGACGTGTACCACGTGCTGGAGGACGAGGTGCGAAGCGTCGTCCCCGAGGACGTGTGGGAGCAGCAGGTCGGCGTGATGGCCGACATCCTCGACGCCGAGGCGGTCAGCGCCGCGGTGGCGGGCATGCGAGCACAGGCCGACGGAGCCTCGCCGGGCTGAGGCGGGTCGCGCTCAGGGGGCCGGAGCGGTGGCGGTGGGGTGACGTGAGCAGCCCGGCCCGGGCGGCCGAGGGAGCCCAGCGCTACTTGGAGCGGGTCGAGGCCCGCCTTCCCGGACGTGTGCGGCACATCGCGGCCCGGGCCCGGGAGGACGACATATTCCTCCACGCCGCCGCCCTGGCCTTCTACGGTCTGGTGTCGGTGGCCCCGCTGGTGGTCGTGGCCCTGTGGCTGGTCAGCCTGGTGGTGGGTGACGACGAGGTGCGCCGCACGGCCGAGAAGCTGGGCCGCTTCGCCCCCCGCCAGCTGGGGGCCGACCGGGCCCTCGAGCGAGTGGCCGACGTGGGGACCCGCGCTGGGGTCGTTGCCGTCGTGGCCGCCCTGTGGCCCGCCACCGCCTACGGGGCGGGGCTGGTGCGGGTCTTCGACCGGCTGAGCGAGGGGGCCGAGCGGGAGCTGAAGGGCCTGCGGGGGCGGGGCCTGGCGCTGTGCCTGGTGGGGCTGGTGCCGGCCCTGATCCTGTCCAGCCTGCTGGCCTCCTATGTCGGGGTCAAGCTGCTCGGCGACGGTGCCCTCCCGACGGCAGCCGGGCTGGTCCTGGCCCTGGCCCTCGGCTTCCTGGCCACAGCTGCGGCTGTCACCCTCATCTACAAGGTGTTCCCCCACCGCTCGCCCCCCTGGCACTCCATGCTGCGGGGGACGGTGGTGGCCGCGGGTGGGACCTCGTTGCTGTCGGTCGCCTACGTCGCCTACCTCCGGCTGGGAGCCGACTTCGAGCAGCGCTACACCTCCGACGCGGTGGCGGCCATCGTGCTGCTCGCCCTGTGGCTCTTCCTCGCCAACGTGGCCCTGCTCGTGGGCTACAAGGTGGCCACCGAGACCTGAGTCGACCATGCCCGCTGAAGACCTCAAGGTGGTGGTGGCGCCCAACTCGTTCAAGGGCTCGCTGGCCGCCAAGGACGTGGCCGAGTCCCTGGCCGCCGGGCTCAGACGGGTGTGGCCGAAGGCGCGCATCGAGCTGCTTTCCCTCTCCGACGGTGGCGACGGCTGGGTGGAGGCCATGGTGTCCGCTGCCGACGGGTCCTTCGTCGAGGCCCGCGTCCGGGGTCCCCTGGAGGAGACCGTCGACGCCCGCTACGGGATGATCACGTCCGAGGGCGTGACCACCGCGGTGGTGGAGATGGCCAGCGCCTCAGGGCTGGCCCTCATTGCCCGGGAGGAGCGCGACCCCCGGGTCGCCACCACCTACGGCACCGGTGAGCTGATCCTCGACGCTCTGGGTCGAGGCGCGGAGAGGCTGCTGGTGGGAGTGGGAGGAAGCGCCACCAACGACGCCGGAGCAGGCATGGCCCGCGCCCTGGGGGCCCGCCTCACCGGGAAGGGCGGCGACGAGCTCCCCGAAGGCGGCGCCGCCCTGGCCAACCTGGACGGCGTGGACGTGTCCGGGCTCGACCCTCGCCTCGAAGACGTGGAGATCGTGGTGGCCAGCGACGTGGAGAACCCGCTCCTCGGCGAGGACGGGGCGTCGGCGGTGTATGGCCCCCAGAAGGGGGCGGACGAAGAGACCGTGCGCCAGCTGGAGGACGCTTTGTCCCACTTCGCCGACGTGGTCGAGGACACCGTCGGGCGCCGGCTGCGCGACGAGCCGGGCGCTGGGGCGGCCGGGGGCCTGGGGTTCGGCCTCATGGCCTTCTGCGGGGCCGAGCTGCGATCCGGCGTGGAGCTGGCCCTCGACTCGCTGGGGGCGGACCAAGTGCTCGAGGGCGCGGCGCTGGTGGTGACCGCCGAGGGGTTGCTCGACTACCAGACGCTGGCGGGCAAGCTCCCGGTGGGGGTGGCCCGGCGGGCCAAGCGCTACGACGTCCCCGTCATCGCCGTCGGCGGGGCCGTGGACGCCATGGAGAGTTCGACCATCGATCGCTTCTTCGACGAGGGCATCGCGACCGTGTGCTCGAGCGTTGAGGGCGCGGCGTCGGAGGACGAGCTGATGGACCCCGACGCCACTCGCCAGCGCCTGGAGCGAGCCGCGGAGCGCATCGCCCGGCTGGTGGACCTCGGTGGCCGCCTCTGACGGGGTCGTATCCTGGTCACCAGGGGGACGTGGGGCCTGTAGAAACCTCAAAGGTCCTGGTACTCGTCCCGCTTTCAACACCGGCTGGAACGCAGGGGCACCGATCCGGGAACGCGGTCCCCCGCCGGACCCGGGTCGTTCCGGGCCTCTTGACGCCGACCCACGTGCGAGGTACCGTCCTCGTCACTGCGCCAACCGGCACTGGGCCGACTTGCCGCAGCCGAAGGAGTTGTCCTATGAGCATGAAGCCAACCGTCCTCCCTGAGGGCGGTTTTTCTGTTCTTGAGGCGTCGTTGATCGAGACGCTTGCCCGTTTGACCAACCGGGAGGTTGTTGAGCTCCTGGCCGCTGGCTTTACCGCGGACGACCTGGTGCGGGTGGTGGCGACCATGCCACCTTTCGGCGAGGTCCTGACCGAACGGGTTCAGCAGCATCTGCGTCGCCACGGAGGCCGCTCCTAACCAACAACCATCCCTGCACCACCGTCCTTCGGGACGTGCGCTCCAGAGAAAGGAACAAGAAACACAATGGAAGACACCATCCACACCGCCTCAGTGCTTGTCGATCCAGACGAGCTCAAGGCCGCTGAGACTGACATGTACATCAAGGCCGGCCTGGCGAAGGTAAACAGGGCGGAGGAGACCGTTCCCGACACCGACGCCATGAAGGAGAGGGCCTACAAGACCGTCACCTCGAGGGTGGCTAACGACCGAAGCGAGATGGCGGCGAAGGGTCTGACTCAGGGGGAACTCTACGCGGCGGTCTTCCCGGGCGCCCCGGGAACCGACCCCAGGCAAGTCATCGCCGAGCTAACTCCGCTGGAACAGGCGCTGCGGTCAAGGCTTCATAGAGCTGTTTGGAACCTGACCAACCCGGGTCGCAAGGGCAACATCCAGAACCGGCTGGGCAAGGAGGGGCGAACCGAGGTCCTCATCCGGGCCAAAATCCAGCGCGGCGTGGACGAGATCGTGGGCGTCTTTGTCACTGACAACCCCGAGCTCATCATGCAGGAGTCGGTGCACCCAGTCGTCGAGAAGCTGCTCAGCGCCGCCCGGGAGGTGCGCCTGCATAACGAGCTCGTCATCGAAGAGAGGCACCCAGAGCTCGCGCCACAGGTGGCCAAGGCGCTCAACCTGGCCAGGAAGCGGGTTGTTGCCGAACTCGCCAGACCCCCGATGAACGGCGACACCGCAGCTCTGCCCGCCGGCCATGTCACCAATGAGGCGATCCCAGCCGAGTAAGAAGAATGAAGGTCGACGTGTCGAACGATCCGGTGTCGCATTGGGCAGATCGGTGGCGGGCCTCTCGGGGCTCGTCACCGGTCACCCCCAGCAGTGACATCTTCGATCTCCTGATATCGATGCCGGTCGAGATCATTGACGAGGTTGCCGAGATGGTCGGCGAGAACGCCGACCGGCTTCGTCTGTGGAAGGCCGTGGCCAATGACCCTGCCCGAGACAGACTCGCGGCCCTGAGGATGTCGCAGTTCCCGGTGTACCTCACCCTCAGGGACGTTCGGCCCATGACCGACGACGAACTGAGTGCGCACCTCCACCGGAAGAAGTCTGAGGTGAGCCCCCGGCGTGTGGAGTTGTGCCGTCAGGGGCTCGTCCGGGAAGTGGAAAAGAGGACGACGCCATCCGGCAGAAAGTCAGCCGTCTGGGGTGTCGTGCCGCCCGCGGAAATCGAGGAGGCGAGCCGGGAGGCTGCCGAAAAGGGTCTCCGGCGTAAGTCGCTCGACAAGTACACCCTCGACCAGAAGGTGCAGATGGCGAGGCACCTCGTTCGAGATGACGCGGTAAACGCAGTACTCGTGGAAGATGGGCAACGTTCGAAGGCCGCGGACCGCGCTCGAAGGGAAGCCCGTTCGGCCAACATCGAACGGGAAAGGGAGCGACGCGAACACTCTGAGCGGATCCGTCAGGCGGAGAGGGATGCTTCGCCAGACCTCGTTTTCTTGAAGGCGGTCGCTCAGCTTCGCAAGGCCGTGGATGCTGTCATGGAGCTGGATCGGGTCATCAGAGAAAACTTGGAGTCCCAGCGCCTGTATGGGTCAGCCGACATAGCACCAGACCGTTGGCCCGAGGTTAATGCCGAGGTTGAAGCGCTGATTCAAGTGGCGACGTCAACAAAGGAGCAGCTTTCTCGTCTGGTGGAGGACGACGTCATTGATATCGAGCCTTATGAAGAAGACAAGTACTTGGAGATTGAAACACCGTCTAGCCATCGGGCGGTTAATACATAGTTCTCAGGGTGGTGAGTCCGCACGACACTGTGTCCTCCGGCCATGCCCACCCGAGAGCGGAGGTGGGGGTCCCGTCCAAGCTAGCTTGACGGCGGCCCCCACTTCACCGTTCTTGTAAGCTGAACGGGACCTACAACAGCGTCGACTGGCTGGAGGGTGGCTCCGGCCAATGAAGTGCATCGAGATCAACACCGGTGAGGGCGTCGGTTGCCGTGAGTCTGTCTCGGTGGAAGCGACCAATAGACCCGAGCACGTGGTCGCGGTCGTTCTCACAGCTCATCCACCTGCGGCCGAGGCCGTCTGCCACGGCGCCAGTGACATTCGATCCGCCGAATGGGTCAATCACGAGGTCACCTTCGTCGGTCAGAAGCTTGATGAAGAACTCAGGGACTTGACGGGGGAAGCGGGCGGGGTGCCGCCTGAACGCGTTGCTCCGACAAAAAACATGGTAGGAGTCGTTGGCAGCATTATTTCCGCAGTCCAACATGTTGTCAGGCTCCGTAAAGTAGAGCCCTATGACTTCGGAGACGTCGTCCTCGGTCATCATCTCGTTGTTGGTTTCCGAGGTCTCGATCACGTTAGGAGGGATCGCACCACCGAGATTGCGTGCCCACTTTTTCCCGACGTGGTGTTCAGAGGGTCGGTGCCCGTCGTTGTAGGTGCCACGTTCGATCATTTTCAACATGGCCTTGCTGTAAGGCTTTAGGACCTTGCGGTTATCAGCCTTAGGATGGGCTGACTTGCTCAACCACCAGATGTTGTTGACAGCGTCCTTCACCCGAGTTCTGTCGATGGTTGCCCATTGGCGCGGTCCGGGGAACTTGGCCCGGTTGAACCAGTAAAAGTCCTCAGCGAGGTGCATCTCAAACTTGTCGACAAGATGAATAAGCAGGCGGTACTGATAGAGAGAGCGAGTGGGCTTCCCAGGTAACCAGGCGCCGCCCAGATCGACAACGAGGCTGCCATCGTCAGTGAGCAGTCGGATGAACTGTTCTGCGAACTCGCTGAACCACGCGACATAGCGATCCTCGGGGTGGTTGCCGTACGACTTTGGAAAAGTGAGGGCAAACGGCGGGGAAGTGAGGATCAGGTTGACACTCGCATCATCAAGCTGTCGGAGGAGTTCGAGCGAGTCGCCTAACCACATTGAGCCCAAGGCCGTCCGATAGGCGACGTCGATATCCAAGCTCATCTCTCTTCCGCCTCAGCTGCGCTCCGCGCTTGGCTCCTCTTGCCTGGCGACTCTGAACTGCGCCGTCCAGTCTTGCGAGCCCAATCTTCAACCTCCGTTCGGAGCCAGAGCCTTACCCGGCCTTGGCCCAGTTCGACTACTGGTCTCGGCATGTCGGCATACCGCCGAAGGTAGGTCGTGACACTGCTTCGGTGGGACAGTCCCAGAATTTCAGCCACGACCTCCGAGTCGATCAGGTCCTCGCTGTGCACCAGCGGTGCCACGGGAGCAGAGTCTAACGATGTTGACAGGCAGCTGGGAAAGAGTTAGTCTAACGATCTCGACAACGGCCCCGGCGGTGCGCTAACACCCCGGGGCCAGGCCAGCACCTGCTTGGAGGTACTGACGTGGCTAAGGCTAATGGCGACCGACCAGGCGGCCACAGCCCTGATCAGCGATCAGCTGTCCTGTTCGACCGGTGGGTAGAGCGGCACGCAGACCTTCTTCGCGGGCTACGGGCGCTTCGTGACCTCGGTGAGGATGGCGAAGAAGCCCTCGAAGCCGTGCTGGCGCTCCATGAGGTTCGGCGCTTCAAGGTGTCGTGGGAACTGTGGGAGCTCGTCGTGCGTGACCAGGGGCGCGACCCCGAAGGTCTGCTCCTGCACATGTCGCTCTTGAAGCTTTGAACCTGGCTCGCCTCGCCCTGTTTGGGCACCCGCCGGTAAGCCGGTCACTCGTACCAGACGAGCTGCGGCCCTCCTGCTCGACTATTGGCCGCTCCGCCCGGGCTGCAGGGCGCTGTCGCTACCGGCGCTGACGTACTGCCGGGCGAGAAGGCGGAGGAGACCAGCAACGGTGCGCTCTTCGGAGGCCGCTCGCTCCTTCAGAGCTTCGTGCAGATCTCTGGGCAGACGCACGGTGAGCGCTTGTTCCTTGTCGACTGCCACCAGATCCACCTCCTTGGAAGCCAAGGGTGAGGATACCGGCGCCCTGAGACATCGAGGGGGATCCACCACCGGCGGACACCGCTTCGCTACCTTGACGAGCGCTTGCGGTGCAACCGCAAGTCAGCGCCGAGACACCGTCGGCGTAAGCAGTACCGCGGGGCCTTCCCTCTGGGGCGCTCCCGCGCAACAACCAAACCCCCAACCGAAAGCACATACGCAGCCACCGGTGTGCTGCGGCTTGAGGGAGACGGTTTGTTGCACGGGAGTTGCTCTTGCCAGCGAAGAAGAAGGCGACAACAGGGAGAGGGGCCGAGAGGAACTGGGCCGCGGCGACGCGGCTGAGCTCGCAGCCGGCGCTCTTTCCTTCGGCCGTCGTCCGCCTGGCGAGACTGGCCGAGGTGCTTGAGGAGGTGTCCAGCCTCGCACCCGACGTCACCCTGAGCGAGGCTCGTCAGTTCGCCGTCAGCCAGGTGCACACCACCGGCGACCTCACCGGGCTCTCGGCCGAGCGGATGCTGACGCTGTGGGCCAGGTTCGAGCGCTTCGCCTTGCACGGCCATGGCGTCTCTACCGTTGGCGGCGTCACCGAGGAGCTTGTTCGGCACTTCGTCGAGTCATGGACGACGAAGGGACAGAAGCCGAGCATCGCCACTCAGCACCTGCGTAGGGCGTCTATCCGCCTTCTGTTCCGGGTCTTGAGACAGTTCGGACTGGCCAACTCCGACCCCACCCTCGATCTGAGACTTCCCGCCCGTTCGGACGTCCCGTTCCGCCCCCTGACCGACGATGAGGTTGAGCTGGCGCGCTGGGCGTCGTTGTCAACGCTCACCATGACGAGAAGGCCGGCTGTGTGGGCGTTGGCCGAGGCAGGCGCATCGACGGCGGAGATCCCACATGTGACGGTGGCCAACGTCCACGCCCAGGAGCGCCGGGTCTGGATTTCAGGGGGACCGAAGACTGACCCTCGTTGGTCCGCCCTTACTGAATGGGGCGCGGTCCTACTCGCCCGCCGCCTCCGTGCCCTGTCACCTGGCTCTGCGCAGGTACCAGTGACCTACGACGCAGTTGGCTCTGCCTGTAGCGCCAGGACCAGCGCCAGCGAAGCGCTCCGTTTGGTGCTTCGTCACGCAGGACTCCTCCATGAGCCAGGAGTACGAGTGCGTTCCGTCACCGCGTGGACTGGTCGTCGGATCCTCACCGAGACCGGAGACATCGCGGAGGTGGCCAGACGTCTCGGTCTTCGTTCCTTGGACCTCGCTGCCGAGCTGGTGGGCTGGGACTGGCGGGATCCGACAGGAGAGGGCCACTAATGGCCAGCTCAGGCCCCGGCGTTGCTGACCTTGAGAAGGGTTGGCGTCCCACCGAGTGGTGTAGAAGCCGGGGTCCACCACTGAGGTGGGCCACCGGGCGATCTTCGGCTGAACGCTCAAGCACAG
>JALYHE010000229.1 GCA_030776705.1 Actinomycetota bacterium
GGCCAGCACCTGGTGGACCAGCCTGTTGACGCGGGCCGTCCTGGGATAACGGCGCCCGCCCGACGGCTCAGGCATCGACGTCGGCCGAGGAGCCGAACTCGGCGCGTAGCACCTCGATCTCCGGGAAAGACCACACGAAGGCCTCCACCTTGGAGAGGACCTCGTCGACGTGCCGCCCCTCGGCGCCCACGGTGGCGAACCCCAGGCCGGCCCGCTGCCACTTCTCCTGGTGGTCGACCTCGGCCGCGGCCACCCGGAACCGGTTGCGGGCTCCGTCGAGAATGGGCCTGATCACGGCCCGCTTGTCCTTGAGAGATCGGGCTTGGGGAAGGTGCAGGTCCACCTGCAAGCTGCCTACCTGCGTGGGATCTCCCGCTCCTCGTAGGTCTCGATGACGTCGCCCGGCTTCAGGTCCTGGAAGTCGGACAGGCCGATCCCGCACTCGAAGCCCTGGCTCACCTCCCGGACGTCGTCCTTGAACCGCTTGAGCGAGCTCACCGTGCCGTGCCAGATGACCACGCCCTCCCTCAGGAAGCGCACCTTGGAGCCGCGGGTGATGACGCCGCTGCGCACGTAGCATCCCGCCACCCTCCCGACCCGGGGGACTCCGAACACCTGCCGGACCTCGGCCTCCCCGGTGACGACTTCCTCGTACTCAGGCTTCAGCAGGCCGACCAGAGCCGCCTCGATGTCCTCGACCAGCTTGTAGATGATCTCGTAGCTGCGGATCTCCACGCCCTCGGCGGCGGCCAGGTTGCGGGCCTTGCGGTCCGGGCGGACGTTGAAGCCGATGATGGTGGCGCTAGAAGCCGCCGCCAGCTGCACGTCGTTCTCGGTGATGCCGCCTACGGCCCGGTGGACGAAGCTGAGCTTGACCTCGTCCCGCTCCAGCTTGCGCAGGCTCTGGGTGACCGCCTCCAGGGACCCCTGCACGTCGGCCTTGAGCACGACGTTGAGCGCCGCCGTCTCGCCCCTCTGGATCTGCTCGAAGATGTCCTCGAGCTTGGCGCCGGCGACCGGGACCGTCGGGGGCTTGCGCAGGTCGGCCGAGCGGTAGCGCTGCTCACGCTGACCGGCGATGTCGCGCGCCACCTTGTCGGTGGTGGTGACCCGGAACTCGTCCCCGGCCGTGGGGACCTCGGAGAACCCGAGGACCTGGACCGGCGTGGACGGCAGCGCCTCCTTGACGTTGTCCCCCTTGTCGTCCACCAGCGCCCGCACCCGGCCCGACGCGGCCCCGGCCACGATGGCGTCGCCCACACGTAGGGTGCCGTTGCCCACCACGACCGTGGCCATGGGGCCGCGGCCGACGTCGAGGTTGGCCTCCAGGACGGTGCCCCGGGCCGGAGCCTCGGGGTTGGCCGTGAGCTCTTCCAACTCGGCGACCAGGACGAGCTGCTCGAGGAGGTCGTCGAGGCCCACACCCTGAAGGGCGGACAGCTCGACCGTGATGGTGTCGCCCCCCCAGGCCTCGGGGACCAGCCCGTGCTCGGAGAGCTGCTGCATCACCCGGTTGGGGTCGGCGTCGTGGCGGTCGATCTTGTTCACGGCCACCACGATGGGGACCTCGGCGGAGCGGGCGTGGTTGATGGCCTCGACTGTCTGCGGCATCACACCGTCGTCGGCGGCCACCACCAGCACCACGATGTCGGTGACCTCGGCGCCTCGGGCCCGCATGGCCGTGAACGCCTCGTGGCCCGGGGTGTCTATGAAGGTGAGCAGCTGCCCCTCGTGGTCCACCTGGTAGGCGCCGATGTGCTGGGTGATCCCACCCGCCTCACCCGCCACCACGTTGCTCTGGCGGATCCGGTCGAGCAACAGGGTCTTTCCGTGGTCGACGTGACCCATCACGGTGATGACCGGCGGGCGGAAGCGGAGTAGGGACTCGTCCTCGTACTCGTCGTCTCCCTCCTCGAAGTAGCGGCGCTGGAGCTCGGCCTCCTTCTCCTCTCCCGGGTCGACCAGGCGGACCTTGGCGCCCACGTCGGCGGCGAACAGCTCGATGGCCTCGTCGGGCAACGGCTGCGTGGCCGTCACCAGCTCGCCCTGGAGGAACAGGAAGCGCACCACGTCGCCTGCCGAGCGATTGAGCTTGGGGCCGACGTCCTGCGCCGTGGAGCCCCGCTCGACGATGACCTCGGACTCCGGGACGGGCGCCGTGGACGGGACGTAGGCGGCGGTGGGGTCGAGCGGCTCGAGCTCCTCACGGGGCCGCC
>JALYHE010000230.1 GCA_030776705.1 Actinomycetota bacterium
CCACCAGGTCGGCCCCGGTCAAAGCCGTCCCCAGGGATGGGTCGGGCACCACGACCGCCTGGCCCCCCATGGTCGCCAGCCGGCGGGCCAGGCCCCTTCCCTCGCCGCCACAGTCGACCACCAGGACCTCGAGGTCCTCCCGCCTGCGCAGGGCCGCTGTCACCTGCTCGGGCCATCCCAGCACGACCACGGTGGCGTCCTGGGGAAGGCACTCGGCCAGCACCTGGGGCGTGCGGTCGGTCCTGATGGCCTCGGCGACCCGACGGGCCTCGGCACGGGCCTCGGGCGACGACAGCACCCTGGCCGCCAGCCACCACAGCGGAGCGACGGTGGGGTGGCGGTCGACCAGGCGCCGGCAGGCAGTGACGGTGCCCATGGCGTCGCTCCCGAGGCCGGCCAGCCCCTCGGCGGCCTCCTGCACGAGGACCGAGGGACCCTCCCCCTGGGCCCGGGCCACGGAGCGCAGCCGCTCGATGGGGTGCACCAGGCGGACGTTACCCGAGCGTCCATGTCGCGAAGACACGCCACACGGGGGGTCTGTGATCGCGACATGGACGGCTACCTTTCGCCGTCGTGGTCGCCAACCCCCCTCCGGACCTGCAGCTGACCGCCGTCGACGGGCCCGACCTCACGCTCACCCAGTGGCTGACCACCTTCGACCTGGTCTTCGTGGCCCTCGACCCTTCGGCGGCGCCGAGCCGGTGGATCCTCCCCACGGCCGAGCGCGTCCTCACCAACTTCTACGAGGCCGACTGCCGGGTGGCCTGGCTGGTGGCCGGCACGGCCGAGGACGCCGCCGGCCTGCTCGGGGACCGGGCCGAGCGGATGCTCGTGTTCCCCGATCCCGAGCGTGCCGCCATCTCCGCCTTCGGCCTCGAGCGCCTGCCCGCCCTGGTCCACGTGGGGACGGACGGCTCGGTGGTGGGAGCGGCCGAGGGTTGGGACCCGGCCGAGTGGCGGGCGGTGCTCAACCGGCTGGCCAAGGACATGGCGTGGATCCCGCCCGTGGTGCCGGAGCCGGGTGACCCCGGCCCCTTCGAGGGGTCGCCCGCCCTGGGCTGAGCCCGGCTCAGCGGTGCAGGCCGCCCCTGGTCATGGCCATCACGTCGAGGGCTCGGTCCAGCTCCTCGTCGGTCATCAGCCCCCGCTCCCGGACCACCTCCCGGATGGGGCGACCGGTCCTGACCGACTCCTTCACCACCTCGGCCGCCGTCTCGTAGCCCAGGTAGGGGTTGAGGGCCGTGCCCAGCGAGGGCGAGGACTCGGCGTAGCGGCGGCAACGCTCGACGTCGGCCTCGATGCCGTCCACGCAGCGCTGGGCCAGGAGCCGGCTGGCCGAGGCCAGGAGGCGGACCGACTCCAGCAGGTTGCGGCCCATCACGGGCAGCATCACGTTGAGCTCGAAGTTGCCGGCCGAACCGGCGAAGGCCACCGCCGCGTCGTTGCCCACCACCTGGGCCACCACCTGGCAGACGGCCTCGGGGATCACTGGGTTGACCTTGCCCGGCATGATCGACGACCCGGGTTGCAGGTCGGGGATGCGGATCTCGGCCAGCCCGGCGTTGGGCCCGCTCGCCATCCAGCGCACGTCGTTGCAGAGCTTGTAAAGGGACACGGCCACGCTTCGCAGCACTCCGCTGGCGTCGACCAGGGCGTCGCGCGCCCCCTGGGCCTCGAAGTGGTCCCGGGCCTCGCTCAACGGGAGGTCGAGCTCGGCGGCCAGCCTGGCGATGACGCCGGCGGCAAAGCCCTCGGGGGCGTTGAGGCCGGTGCCCACCGCCGTGCCGCCGAGGGGCAGCTCTCCCACCCGGGGGAGGACGGCCTGTAGCCGTTCCACCCCGTTCTCGACGGCCTGGGCGTAGCCGCCCATCTCCTGGCCGAGGGTCAGCGGGGTGGCGTCCATGAGGTGAGTCCGTCCCGCCTTCACCACCGTGGCCGTCTGGCCCTGCTTGTCCCGGAGCGAGCGGGCCAGCTGCTCGAGGGCGGGTATCAGGCGGCGGGCGATGCCGAGGGTGGCGGCGACGTGGATGGCGGAGGGGAACACGTCGTTGGAGGACTGCGAGGCGTTCACGTGGTCGTTGGGGTGCACCCGGCGGCCGAGCCGCTCCGACGCCAGGCTGGCGATGACCTCGTTGGCGTTCATGTTGGTCGACGTGCCCGAGCCCGTCTGGTACACGTCGACCGGGAAGTGCTCGTCGAGCCCGCCTTCGGCCACCTCGGCGGCCGCCTGGTGGACGGCGGTGGCCAGCTCCTCATCGACGACGCCCAGCCTGGCGTTCTCCAAGGCGGCGGCGCCCTTGATCCGTCCCAGCGAGGCGATCAGGTCCCGTTCGACCCGGAGGCCGGAGATGGGGAAGTTCTCGACGGAGCGCTGGGTCTGGGCCCCCCACCTGGCCGCGGCCGGGACCCGCACGTCGCCCATCGAGTCGCGCTCGATGCGGTAGTCGCTCATCCGCCGAACCGTAGTGTCGGCACCTCCTCGACGGGACGGGTCGCCCGGGCCCGGGGCAACGGTTACCCTCTGGGGAAGACCAGCGCGTGGCACACGCCAACTCCCCCCGCGTATGCGTTCCACTTCCCCGCTCCGCCAAGTCCCGGCCGTGGTCACCGCCGTGGCCGCCGTGGCCCTTTCCGCCTCCGCCGTCGGCCCGGTGGCGGCCGGGGCCGACCCGGTGGCCGACAAGCGAGCTGAGGCGGCTCGGATCGCCGCCGCCCTCGAGTCGCAGGGGCAGAGGGTGAGCGTCCTGGCCGAGGAGCTGGCCCAGGCCCGCCTTCGGGCCGAAGAGGTGGCCGGGCAGGTCCGCGCCGCCCAGGAGCGGGTTAGGAGCACCGACCGCCGCGTGGCTCAGGCTCGCGCTCGCCTCCGGGGGCACGCCGTCGCTTCCTACGTGAAGGGCGACCAGCTCCCGGCCGTGCTGGCCATGCTCAGCGGCTCCACCGACGACCTGGCCGTGCGCTCGACCTACGTCAGGGAGATCGCCGGCCGCCAGCAGGCCGCGCTGGAGGACCTGCGGGCCGCCCGCCAGGACCTCGACGAGCACCGCAGCAGGCTGGAGGAGGCGCAACGCTCCGCCAGGGCGGCGCTGGCCGGCGTGGAGAGCCGCCAGCAGGCCGCCGAGGAGGCGGCCGCGGCCCAGGAGGCCACCCTGGGTCGCGTCCAGGGCGAG
>JALYHE010000231.1 GCA_030776705.1 Actinomycetota bacterium
CCCCCCCCCCCCCCCCTCCAGGGCTGTGGCCAGCCCGCGCACGGTGGGTGACTCGAAGATGGCCCGCACGGGGAGGTCCACGTCGAAGGCCTGGCGGAGCCGGGACACGACCTGGGTGGCCTGGAGCGAGTGGCCGCCCAGGTCGAAGAAGTCGTCATCGGCCCCGATGCCCTCGATGCCCAGCACGTCGGACCAGATCCGGGCCACGGCCTGCTCGGTGGCCGTGCCGGGCGGGGCCCAGTCGTTGGGCAGCTCGGGACGGGTGCGAGCGGGGGCGGGGAGGGCGTCTCTGTCCACCTTCCCGTTCGGTGTCAGCGGCAGCGCCTCGAGGGGGACGAAGGCGCCGGGGACCATGTAGGCCGGAAGCCGGCCGGAGAGGAAGCGGCGCAGCTCCGGGCCGCGGGGTGCATCGCCTCCCGATGCGACGAAGTAGCCCACCAGGAGGCGCTCGCCCGGCCTGGTCTCCCGGGCCGTCACCACCGCCTCGGCCACTCTGGGATGGGCGGCGAGGGCGGTCTCGACCTCCCCGCACTCGATGCGAAAGCCCCGGACCTTCACCTGGTCGTCCAGCCGGCCCACGAACTCGAGGTTGCCGTCGGGGAGGTGGCGGACCAGGTCACCGGTGCGGTACAGGCGGGCCTCCGGACCGTCGCCGGAGGGGTCGGGGACGAAGCGCTCGGCGGTGAGCTCGGGGCGGTTGAGGTAGCCCAGGGCCACGCCGGCGCCCCCGATGTGCAGCTCGCCGGCCTGGCCCGGGACCACGGGCTGGCCCCTCTCGTCCAGCACGTGGACGGTGGTGTTGGCGATGGGCCGTCCGATGGGCGGGTCGCTGTCGGCCGTGGAGGTGTGGCCGTGAGAAGGTTCGTAAACCGTGGCCATCACGCTGGTCTCGGTGGGCCCGTAGGCGTTGAGCCAGCGCACGCCGTCGCCGCCGACCTCCAGCCAGGCACGGTAGACGGCCCCGAGGGCTCTCTCCCCGCCCACGATGACCAGGCTGAGCGAGCGGGGCACCCTCTCTCCCATGGAGGCCAGGTCCCGGACCCACTCGTGCCAGTAGGCGGTGGGCAAGTTGAGGACGGTGATCTCCCGGCGCCTCAGCCAGTCCAGCCACGGCGGGCCCAGGATGGGGACGTCCTCGGGCCGCAGGACCACGGTCGCCCCCGACGCCCACGTCACGAACAGCTCCTCGATGCTGACGTCGAAGCCGATGGAGCAGAACTGCAGCACCCGGTCTCCCGGGCCCAGCCGGTAGAGGTCGGCAGCAGCCGTGATCTCGTTGACCAGGCCGCGGTGGGGCAGGAGCACGCCCTTGGGCTCGCCCGTCGATCCCGATGTGTAGAGGACGTAGGCGGCGGTGTCGGGCGTGCCTCGGCGGGCAGGCGGCGTTCCGGGGCGGCGGACGGCATCCCCGCCGGCATCGAGGAGCACTACCTCGCCTCCGTATGCGGGGAGGCGCGGAGCCAGGCCCCCTTGGGTGAGGAGGACGGGGGGCACGGCGTCGGCGAGCATGAAGGCCAGGCGCTCGGCCGGGTAGGAGGGGTCGAGGGGCAGGCACGCTCCGCCCGCCTTGAGGACGGCCAGGATCCCCACGGCCATCTCCACCGTGCGCTCGACGCACACGCCCACCGGCGTGCCGGGCCCCACTTCCAGGCGATGCAGGTGGCGGGCTACGTCGTCGGCCCGAGCGTCGAGCTCGGCGTAGGTGACGGTGCGCTCGCCGGCGACCAAGGCCGGGGCGTCGGGGGTCCGCTCCACCTGGGCCTCGACCAACCCCGGGACGGTATCCGACAGGACCATCCTGCTGTCGAGGGAGGCGGCCACGGGGATGGTTAGCCTAGTTGCATTTCGCACATACGAACGGGGGGTCACGTGAGGGTCCTGTTCACCTGCCTGCCCGGGTACGGGCACTTCCTCCCCATGGTCCCCCTGGCCCGGGCGGTGGCCAGCGCCGGCCACGACGTGGCCTTCGCCACCGCCGAGGACTTCTGTGCCCGGGTCGAGAAAGCCGGCTTCGCCGCCTTCCCGGCCGGAATGAGCCTGGCCCGCCAGCTCGAGGAGGCCGGCAGCCGGTACCCGGAGTCCCAGCTGCCACCGGGCAAGGAGCGCTTTGAGACCTTCGTCCCGAGGATGCTGGCCGGCGTGGCCGCCCCGTCACGGGTGGCCGGGATCGTCGCCGTCATCGGCGGCTGGCAGCCCGACGTCCTGGTGCACGACGAGACCGAGTTCGCCGGCCCCGTGGCCGCCGCCGCGACCGAGGTCCCCTACGCCGACCAGAGCGTGGGCATGCTGCGTCCCCTGGCCATGGCCCGCCTGGCGGGGCGCACCCTGGCGCCGGTATGCGAGCAGTGGGGGGTCGACCTGGGCGAGTTCGGCGGGCTGTTCCGTTACCTCTACCTGGACGTGTGCCCGCCCAGCCTGCAGTCGCCCGAGATCGACCAGGTCCCGGTGGCCCACCCCGTGCACAACCAAGCCGTCCCGGTGCCCGGGGAGGAGCTCCCCGGCTGGGTGAGGTCGCTCCCCGACGCCCCCACCGTCTACGTCAGCCTGGGCACGGTGTTCAACCGGGACCCGGGGGTCTTCGCCTCCATCCTGGAAGGAGTGCGGGAGGAGCCGGTCAACGTGGTGGCCACCGTGGGGAACGACAACGACCCCGCCGCCGTCGGCCCCCAGCCCGCCAACGTCCGCGTCGAGCGCTACATCCCCCAGTCCCTCCTACTGCCCCACTGCGACGTGGTCGTCAACCAGGGGGGCACGGCCATGCTCGACATCCTGGGCCACGGCCTGCCGGTCCTCGTCCTGCCCCAGGGGGCCAACCAGTTCCACAACGCCGAGGCCTGCGTGGCCGCAGGCGCCGGTCGCTCGCTCCTGCCCGGCCAGATCAGCCCCGACGCGGTGCGGGCCGAGATCCGCACCCTGCTCGAGGACCCGTCCTACCGCCGCGCCGCCGGGCGCATTCAGCAGGAGATCTCGGCCATGCCCGGCCCCGACCAGGGCGTCCGCCTGCTCGAGCGACTGGCCGAAGAGCGTCGCCCCATCCCGTCGGCGCGGCACCTCTCGAGTACATAGCGCCCGGAATCCGGGCGCTATGTACTCGAGAAAGCATGAGGCTCAGGCGTCAGGAGACGGTGACCCGCCCCTTCATGCTGCCGTAGTGGCCCTGCTGGTGGCACCCGTAGATGACCGTCCCTGTCTTGGTGAAGGTCCAGGTGAGCTCCCTGGTCTCGCCCGCCCTGACGGAGATGGCGTTGGGCTCGTCGGCCATGCGGCATGCCCTGCATCTCCTTCTCCATCTCGTCCTGGAACTTCTGGTCGCCGAGGTCGAACTCGTGCAGCTCGTCGTCCATGTTCATCACCCTGAAGGTGATGGTCTGGCCCTTCTCGACGGTGAGGGAGGCGGGCTCGAAGCGGCGGCCGTCGAGCATGTGCACCTCAACGGTGCGGTCCGCCTCGCCCCGCTGGCCCGGCTCCCCGAAGGCAAAAGCCTCACCGTCGTCTCCCCCGCACGCCGACAGCGCCAGCACCACCGCCGCCGCGCAAACGGCCAATCCGCGTCTCATCCAGACCTCCTGCAGCGCGGCGGTCAGCTATTGATGCCGCGCATCTATTGGTTCCGGGCAGGACCCTATCCCGAAGCCGCTCAGCTGAGCACGCGCCTCTTGAACCCGCTGACGCCGAGGAAGGTGAAGAGGACGGCGAAGCCGGTGAGCCCGGCGCAGATGGCGACAAGGGGCATGTGCAGCACGCCGATGGACAGGGAGGCCCGGAAGCCCTCGCTCATGTAGACGACCGGGTTCACGAGCACGGCGTACTTCAGCCAGGTGAGCGGGGTCAGCGCGTCCCAGGTGTAGAAGACCGCTCCGAAGAACCCGAGAGGCAGGGCGATGAAGCCGGCCAGCACGGGCACCAGGCGGGGCTCCATGCGGGTGCCGATGGTGAGGCCGAGGGCGGCCGCGGTGTAGCAGGCCAGCGGCGTGACGAGGAGCATCACGGGCCAGTGGGCCTGGAGGTAGATGGGCGTGGCGGGCAGGAAGGCGGCCACCGGGAAGACGACCATGGCGGCGAACAGGCTCTGGAGGGCGCCGGACACGATCTTCTGAACGGCGATGCTCGTGACCGACGTGGGGGCCAGCACCCGGTCCTCGATCTCGTGGGTGACGTCGAGCTCCCGGGCAATGGGGAGGGCGACCCGAAACAGGCCCTGGAAGGCCACCGACTGGGCTACCAGGCCGCCGAGAAGGAGGGTGGAGAACCGGCCCACGTTGCCGCTGCCCCCTATTCCCTGGCCGATCTCCGGGAACACGTAGGTGAGGACGAAGACGAGCATGGCCGGCTGGATCAAGGTGTTGGGCAGGAACTCCTTGAGGTCCCGGTCCAAGACGGTGAGGTCGCGGAGCAGAAGGGCCCGGAAGGCGGCCCGGCGCGCCGCTCGGGGGGAGGCTGGCGCCGCGTCCTCCGTATCGGAGGCGGTGGCCACGGCGGTGCTCACTCGCGGAGGTCCCGACCCGTGAGCTGGAAGAAGACGGTCTCGAGGGTGGGCTCACGCTGGATCTCGTCCAGCCTGAGGCCCAGCCGTTGGGCGGTTTCGACCACGTCCCGAAGGTCCTGCTCCAGCCCGGGACGGTCGAGGGCGCCGCCCTCGACCGCCAGCCCGGGCCCCTCCATCCTGGCCCTGGTCCTCAGCTGGGCCAGCCAGGCCCTCACCCGCAGCGTCGTGCCGGTGGACTCGGCCAGGGCCGACTTGAGCCCCGCCGGCGTGTCGAGGGCGAGGATGCGGCCGTGGTCCATGATGGCCACCCGGTCGCAGAAGCGGTCGGCCTCCTCCATGTAGTGGGTGGTGAGGAGGATGGTCTGACCCTCGGCGTGCAGCTCGCGGAGGATCTCCCACAGGGCCAGGCGGCTCTGGGGGTCGAGGCCGGCGGTGGGCTCGTCGAGGAAGAGCACGGCCGGGCCGTGGAGGATGGCCCTGGCGATCATCAGCCTGCGGGCCATGCCGCCCGACAGGGCCCTGATCTCGGCCCGGGCCCGGTGGCCGAGGCGGAAGCGGTCGAGGAGGTCGTCGGCCGCCGCCCTGGCGGCCCGGTTGCCCATGCCGTGGTAGCGGCCGTGGAAGTACAGGTTCTCCCATGCGGTCAGGCTGCGGTCCAGGGTGTTCACCTGGTGGACGACGCCGATGAACTGCTTGGCCCGGGGCGGGTCGGCGACCACGTCCACACCGCTGACCACGGCCCTGCCCGCGCTGGGCACCACCCGGGTGGTGAGCATCCCCACCGTGGTGGTCTTGCCGGCCCCGTTCGGCCCCAGCAGCCCGAAGATCTCGCCCTTCGCTACGCTAAGGTCCAGCCCGTCCACGGCGGTCACCGGCTCTGCGGTGCCGCCGGCCGGGTAGGTCTTGGTCAGCCCCTCGGTGTGAACGATGGACTCGGCGCCCTTCTCGGGCGCGGCATCCTCGACTCGGGTGGGCTCTGTGGTCACGGCGCGTCGGCGGTCATGCTAGGTCCTTCCGACCTCGTCGCGATGGGGCCCCCTGGTTGCGGGTCGAACGCGCCGAAGTCGACTGGCGCGATCCCGCGCTATTGCCCACTTGCTAGCGTTCGGACCGGTGACCGGCATCTGGCGGCTGAGCGCCGTGGCCATGCTGGCCATGGTGGCCTTCGGGGTGGCCGTCGTCTCGTTCAAGGAGGTGCCGGCCAAGGAGTGTCAGATGGACTCGGTGCGGGACGCCGCCTACAAGGCGGAGTTCCTGGAGAAGCCCACCGTCGACCTCACCAGCCACGACATCGCCGTCACCCGTGCCGGCACGCCCGTGTCCGGGGCCCAGGTCTGCATGCGGGCCGACATGGGTGGCCCGGGGAACATGTCCGGCATGGGCGTGAGCGATGAGGCCCGTGAGGTCTCGGACGGCCGCTACCGGGTGCCCGTCCGCTTCGAGATGGGGGGCCACTGGAACGCCACGGTGGTGGTGGCCGAGCCGAGGAAGGAGCCGGTGCGCATCCAGATGGCGCTCCAGGTCGAGTAGAGCGCTCAACGCGCTATGTGACCGCGACACTGCCTTTGTGGTTGCTGTTCCGCTAGTGTCAGGGCGACATGGGCAAGCTCTGCGTCCGCCCACCCGGCCACTGGGTCGGCGGGGAAGCCGTCGGCAGGACGCGGTGAAGGCGGCGGCGGTCGGCTCGAACGGATCGGCCCTCGAGCGTCGAGGATCGGCGCCGCCCGTGTCCCCGGCCGGATCGGTGCTGGTGGTGGTCCCCACCTACAACGAGGCCGGGAACGTGGCCACCGTGCTCCGTCGCCTGAGGGGGTGCGCGCCCTTCGCCGACGTCCTGGTCGTCGACGACGACAGCCCCGACGGGACCGCCGAGGTCGCCGAGACGGTGGGCGGCGAGCTGGGCCGGATCTCGGTTCTGCACCACGGTCGGAAGCGGGGCATCGGCGGCGCCTACCGCGACGGGTTGGCGCGTGGCCTGGAGGAGGGCTACGAGGTGCTGGTGGAGATGGACGGCGACCACTCCCACGACCCCGCCGCCCTGCCCAACCTGCTGGCGGCTGTGGCCGGTGGGGCCGACCTGGCCATCGGCTCCCGCTACGTGCCGGGTGGCTCCATCCAGAACTGGCCGTGGCACCGCAGGGTGCTCTCTCGCTACGGCAACCGCTACGCCCAGAGGGCCCTGGGCCTGCCCGTCGTCGACGCCACCTCGGGCTACCGCGCCTACAGGGCCTCGGCCCTCCGGCGGGCCGGTCTGGGCGAGTGCAACGCCGACGGGCACGGGTTCCAGATCGAGATCGCCTACCGGCTGGCCCGGGCCGGCGGCACGCTGGTGGAGGTCCCGATCTCCTTCACCGACCGCACGTCGGGATCGTCCAAGATCTCGGCCGGCACCGTGCTGGAGACAGTGGGCCTCGTCACCCGGTTCGCCCTGAGCGAGCGGTACCAACCCCAGCCCGAGGCGTCCATGGTCTTCTCGGTCCTGCCTGGCTACCGGAAGCCGGGGATGGGCGACGGGGCCCACGGACCTCCCTAGGCTGCGTGCTTGCACAACGGGGGAGGCGCTGGGCGGGACCATGAGCTGGCACGGTCCGCTCCCTTCGCCGTACTGGAGGAGGCGCTGCACCGGTTGGCGGGCCGGAGCCCTGTCCTCGACCTCGGCTGCGGCACCGGGTTCTGGCTGCGGAGGATGGGCGCCGCCGGCCTGCGGCCGGTGGGGGTGGAGCAGGACCGGGCCCGGGCCGGCGTGGCGGCGGGCTCCGGCCCGGTGGTGGTCGCCGACGGTGCTCGCTTGCCGTTCGCCGACGCCGTCTTCGGCTCGGTCTGGTGCCTGCACGTGCTCCACCACCTGGCCCGGCCCGAGGCGGTGCTGGCCGAGGTCCGCCGGGTGCTGCGCCCCGGGGCGCACCTGTTCCTGGCCGAGTCGGTGGAGGACAACCCGGGCATGCGGGCCGTCAGGCGCCTCTGGCCGCGCTGGGAGGGCGTGCCCGTGCTCTCGCGGTTCCGGTCCCGTGAGCTGGCGGCCATGGTGTCGGCCTCGGGCTTGGAGCTGGTCGACCACCGCCATCACAGCCCCTTCTCGGCCGCGGCGCTGGCCCTGCCGTGGGGGCGCTACCGCCTCTGGGCCGGGGTGCGGCGGCTGGAGCGGCGCCTGCCCCGGTGGCTCGGACGGTGGGGGGCGCACGTCGACGTCGTGGCCCGGGCGCCCTGAGGGGCCCGGCGGTCTCCATGTCCCTGGCTGAGACCCCGGTCACGGCTCCCACGCTCCCGGCGCCGGAGCCGGAGAGCGCCGTCTCCAGGGACAGGCGGCGGTGGGGCCGGCATGCCCTCGCCTACCTGCTCACCGCCTTCGTCCTGGTGAGCCTCAACTTCTTCCTGCCCAGGGCCCTGCCCGGGGATCCCGTCGCCGCCCTGGCCGGTGGGGCGGGGGTGGGCCGGGGATCGGTCGAGGTGAGCGAGGCCGACAGGGCCGAACTGAGGCGGTACTACGGCCTGGACCGGCCTCTGATCAACCAGTACGGCCGCTACCTGGGCGGCCTGGCCCGGGGCGACCTCGGTGACTCCATTCGCTATCACGTGCCGGTCCGGCGCCTGGTCGCCGAGCGCCTCAAGTGGAGCCTGCTGCTGGTGGGGGCGGCCATGGCCCTGGCCACGGGCCTGGGGATGGTGGCGGGGATCCACTCGGGGTGGCGCCGGGACCGCGGCGTCGACCGGGGCCTGCTGGGCCTCCTCGTGGGCGTGGGCAACTTCCCCGTCTACGTCATCGCCTCCCTTGCCCTGATCGCCTTCGGTGTGAAGCTGCGCTGGTTCCCCATCGCAGGCGCCCAGACACCCTTCACCGACTACGGGCTCCTACGCAGGGCGGCCGACGTCGCCCACCACCTGGTCCTCCCGGCGTCGGTGATGGCCCTGCAGTTCCTCTTCCTCCTCTACCTGGTGATGCGGGGCAGCATGGTCAGCGAGGCAGGCTCGGACCACCTGCTGCTGGGCCGGGTCAAGGGGCTGCGGGAGCGACGGCTCAAGTACCGGTACGCGGCCCGCAACGCCCTACTGCCGGTGGTCACGGTGGTGGCCGTGGACATCGGTGTGGCCGTGGGCGCCACCGTCTTCGTGGAGCGCGTGTTCGCCTACCCGGGGCTGGGACGGCTGATGTTCGAGTCCATCGACTTCCGTGACTACCCGACCATGCAGGGCTGCTTCCTCGTGATCGCCATGGTGGTGCTGGCGGTCAACCTGGCCACCGACCTGCTGTACCCGAGGCTGGACCCCACGGTGAGACGGTGAGCGCCGACCCGGCGGCCCCCGGCGCGGTGGGTGTCGGACGCCTCCGTTCCCGGCTCGAGGGGAGGCTCCGGCGGGAAGGGCGCGAGGCCCTGCGCTCCCCGCTGCTCCTCGTGGGAGGCGCGGTCGCGGTCCTCTTGGTCCTGGTGGCGATGTTGGCACCCGTGCTCGCCCCCTACGAGCCCCGTGCCCTGTCCGGCGCCTCCCTTGCCCATCCCTCCGCCAGCCATCCCCTCGGCACGGACGACGTGGGCCAGGACATCCTCTCCCAGGTCATATGGGGGGCTCGCTACTCCCTGACCGTGGCCGTGGCCGCCGCCACCCTGGCCGTTGCCGTGGGCCTCGTGGTGGGCGTGGTCGCGGGGCTGGTGGGCGGAGCCGTCGACGCCGTCGCCATGCGGGTGGTGGACGTGTTCCTGGCCCTTCCCGGCATACCCACGGCGATCCTCGTCACCACGCTGGCCGGTCCGAGCCAGGGAGTGATCATCGTCGTCATAGCCCTGGCCGGCTGGGCCCGGGTGGCCCGGACCGTGCGGAGCCAGACCCTCAGCCTTCGAGAGCGGGGGTTCCTGCACGCGGCCCGCGGCTACGGAGGCGGCCCTTCTTACCTCCTGCGCCGCCACGTGGCGCCCGCCCTCGGCCCCTCCGTCGCCGCCCTGTGGATCGACTGGGCCGCGGCGGCCGTGTTCCTCGAGTCGGGCCTGGCCTTCCTCGGGCTGGGCGATCCCCGCCACGTCAGCTGGGGGACGGTGCTGGATCGGGCCTTCCGGCACCAGGGGCTGTACCTGGGTGACCTCTGGCTCTGGTGGGTGCTGCCGGCCGGGGCGGCCATCACCCTGGCCGTGGTGGGGTTCACCCTCCTAGGGGTGGGCCTGGAGCCCGTCTTCAATCCCCGTTGGCGGAGGACGGCAGCAGGCGGTGCGCCGTGAGCCGGCGCCCGCCCGCCACTTTCTCGGAGCACGAACAGCTCACGCGTGAAGGGAGCAGTTGATGCGACGCATGGACCGGAGGGCCTTTCTGCGCACCGGGGTAGGGGCCATGGGCGCCATCGCCCTGGCCTCTTGCACCACGACCAGGGAGGAGTCCCCGGAGGCGGGGCGTGCCGTGGACCCGTCCCGGCCCTCTCCCCGCCCCACCATCCGGGCGTCGGTGGCGCTGGACTTCGGGCTGCCCTCGCCCTTCAACTACCTGGGCGCTCCCGGCTACCAGCTCATGACGCTCGTCTACGACACCCTGCTCCAAGAGGACGTGGACGGCAAGATGCTGCCCCTCCTCGCCAGCCGCTACCAGCGTTCGCCCGACGGCCTCGTCTACACCTTCGAGCTGCGCGACAACGTGAGGTGGCAGGACGGCCGGCCCCTCACCGTCGACGACGTCAAGTTCACCTTCGACTATTTCCGCTCCCAGACGCTGGCGTCTCAGCTCGTAGCCGTGCCCCGGGACGTGGCCAACGTGCGGGTGGTCGACCCCCGGACGGTCGAGGTTCGCCTGGAGAAGCCGGCTGTCACCTTCCCCAGGAACGTGGCCGCCCTCCTGCCCATTGTGCCCAGGCACGTGTGGTCGGCCATCCCCAACGCCGCCGAGGCCAGCCGCCCCGAGGTGGTGATGGGCTCCGGTCCCTACCGCCTCCAGTCGTACACCTCGGGCGAGGGCACCTACCTGTTCGTCGCCAACGACGACTACCACCTGGGCAAGCCCTTCGTGAAGCGGGTCGAGATGCGGCCGGTGGGCGACGACCTCACCGCCTTGCAGGCGGGGGAGATCGACGTGGGCAGCACCGACGTGTTCGGCGTCCCGCCCGAGACCCTGGCGCCGTTCCGGACCGATCCGGCCTTCGGCGTGCAGGAGTTCAAGTCCGCCATCGCCATCCCGCTCAGGTGGAATGTGGGGCGGGGAGGCGCCCTGGGCGACGTTCGCTTCCGCCAGGCCTGCGCCCGGGCCATCGACCGCAACGACATCGTGCAGCGCCTCACCAAGGGCAGCGCCCTTCCCGGCAACCCGGGCTACCTCTCGCCGACCAGCGAGTGGCACGTCGAGGTCGAGCAGTACCCCCACGACCCGGGGCTCGCCAACCGCCTGCTGGACGAGGCCGGGTACGCCCGCAGCGGGTCGGGCGTGCGCCAGGGGCCCGACGGCAGGCCGCTGCGCTTCTCCCTCACCGTCGTCAGCGGGATCCCGGCCGTGCTCGAGCTGGTGGTGGCGGCCATGAAGGGCATCGGCGTCGAGGTGGTCCCCAAGCAGGTGCCGCTGATCAACGTCCTCGGGGACGAGGACTACGACATGCTGGTGGGCTTCGACGGCGACCTCAGCGGGAAGTCCGACCCCGACCACCTGCGCCTCGTCTACTCCTCCACGTCGGACGTGTTCCAGCACCCGAAGGGCTACGCCAACCAGCAGATGGACCAGCTGCTGGAGCGCCAGGTGGTGACCATCGACGACGCCGAGCGGAGGCGGCTGGTGGCCGAGATCCAGCAGATCGCGGCACGCGACCTCCCGGTGCTGCCCCTGTATTACCCGACCACCTACAGCATCTTCCGCAGGCAGGCCTTCGACCAGTGGGGAGAGGGGCTGTCTCTGACCGAGCAGAGGCGAAACCTCATGACCGGACTCAAGTCAGGCATCACCATCCGGCCTGGCACGTGACGCCGTCACCTATGTCCTCGTTGCCGACAACTGGACCATTCGGTAAGTTGAGGCCGTCGTGGGAACGATGAATCCCTCCAGGCGCATGCTGGCCGTGGCCCGTCCCTTCCTTCTGTGGACGTTGCTGCTCGGTATCGTCCTGACGCTCATACTGGCGCCTTCGGCTCTGGACGCGCAGCAGGGGCCGCCCAGCCAGGCGCCGGCGAGCGGGTACGGCACGGTGGGCCAGCGCGGCCCCATGCCGCCCCGGGAGCTGGCCCTGCTGGCCGACGACGACGGAGCGAGCACCACCAGGCAACTGCTGACCTTCGGGCTGCCAGCTCTGCTCCTCGCCGGCGGTGGGATCGCCCTCCTGCGCATGCGCCGGACCTGACTGCCTCGGGCATGCCCGGCGACCGCGCCGTCTCCCGCCGGCACTTCCTGCGGGCCGCTGGCGCGGCCGGGCTGGGAGTGGCGGCATCGGCCTCGCCGCTCCTGGCAGCCTGCGGCGGTGGAGGCGACGGAGCCGGTGACGGCGGCGGCGACGAGATCAAGGTCGGGGTCATCGCCCCGTTCACCGGCACGGGCACTTCCATCGGCGAGGTGGTCAACAGCGCCCTGACCGCCGCCGTCCAGCAGGTCAACTCCACCGGCGGCGTGGAAGGGCGCAAGGTCAGAGTGCTCCTTCGTGACAGCGCCTCCGACCCAGCCAACGCGGCGAGGCTCTACGGCGAGCTGGCCGGCCAGGCCGACGTGGTGGGCCTCCTGTGGTGTGGGGCGCCTGGCTTCACGGCGGTGCTCCCCCAGGTCCGACGGGACGGCATCCCGGTGATCGCCGTCTTCGAGGACCCGTACTCCGCCGGGCTCCTGCATCCCGCTGGGGACGAGGCGGGGCGCTCTGTATTCCAAGCTTCCGTCCCCGACGTGTTCGTGAAGGAGGTGCTGGCCGACTACGCCAGCAACGACCGCGGGTACACCTCGGCCGCCCTCATGCACGCCCCCGCCGTCCCTCCTCCAGGGGACACCAGGGGTCACTTCGAGCAGGCCTTCGAGAAGGCGGGAGTGGCCGTGACCGGGGTCGAGACCTTCTCGACCGGCGACCAGGACTTCACGGCCCAGCTGACCAGGCTCAGGGCGGCCCGGCCCCAGGTGCTCTACCTCGACGGCCTGTCCGACGAGACGGGCGCCATCGCCACCGCCCTGGCCGGCATGGGAGCCGCCTACGTGGACACGCCCACGGCCAAGGGCGCCGAGTGGCACCCCCACGTCTTCGGGTCGTTCCGGGGCGTCAACTACCTCTGGGCCGACGTGGCCCAGGAGGCGGCCAAGGTGGGCTCCATCACGGCGTGGCACATCGGCGGGCTTCCCTTCCTGCCCACCTTCTCCATTGCTGGGTGGATGCGAAAGTTCGTGGGCAAGGAGCCCCGGGGCGGGGAGGAGGCCTGCGCCGACGGGCTCTACACCTTGGTCAGAGGCGTGCAGAAGGCCGGCTCCGGCGACCGCCGGCGGGTCGTGGAGGGCATCGAGACCATGGGCCCGCTGCGCTTCGCCTCGGTGGACTTCGGCTACGAGGCCGGCCGCCACCACGCCGTCACCAAGGACGACGTCGTGGTGCTGACTCTGGAGCGTCTACGGGGACCGGCGCCCACCGACCCCCCCTACGAGCTGGGCCAGGAGTGGAAGGACCTCGACGGCCTGGCCCGGAAGGCGGCTGCGGCCACGCTCCTGGCCAGGCCCACCATGGCCGCCAACCGGCGGGCCCACCCCGACCTGGTCGAGGACGTCCTTCGCCGGGGCTACGGCACCCAGTGCACCAAGCACGCTGACGGGAGCCTGGGCAAGGAGTGCAAGATCCACTGAGGTAGAGGCGGCGTCATGCGGGCCCGAGGGTCACCTGGAAGTCGTCGAAGCGGGCATCGCGCCCGCCGGGCTCTCCTGCGGTCATCCCCACCCGGCGGGCCCGGGCCAGCGCCCCGTCGGAGATCGTCTTCCTGACCTCTCCGTTCACGGCCACGTCGATGGACTCGCCCCGCAACCGGACCGAGACGGTGGTGCCGTCCTGCACGGCGGAGTAGCCGGTGTTGGCGACGGACTCCCGCTTGCCGTCCACCGTCTTGGTGATGGCCCAGGTGGCATAAGCGGGCACGGCCACCACGGACCAGTAGTTGCGCCGGTCCTGGTACCTGAACACCAGCCCGGCGTCGTTGACCACCTTGGCCAGCCGAACCTGAACCTCGGCGTCGGCTCGTTCCAGGGTGACGACGGCCAGGCTGCGGCCCCGGGCCGGCCCCGAGACGCCGGCCTGGTTGCCCATGACCCCCCACACCCCCGCCTCCGGTCGCCAGGGCAGCCCGCCCGGGGCGCCTCGGAGGGAACTGGGATGGTCGGGACGGTCGAAGGAGTCCGCCGCCCTGGCCGCTATCACCCCCTCGGTTCTGGGTGCCGGCTCCGGCCCCCTCCTGTCGTTGGTGGTGACGACGCGGCCCACGAGCACGGCCACGCCCACCAGGCCGAGGGCGACGGTCGCCCAGGCCAGCCGGCCCGCCAACCGTGCCGTCCCGCCGTTCATGTCGCGATGTCGCGCCAACTGGGGGTCGTACTTCGCGACATGAACGGGTGAACATAGCGTTGCTGGGCGCCATGAGCCCTTCGCCACCCAGGGCCCGCCGCCGGGTCGTCGCCGCCACCGTGGCCCTGGTGGCCGCCGGGGTGGTCCTCGCCAGCGCCAGGCAGACGCCGAGGCCGGCGCCGGACGACCCCCGCCTGAGGCCTACGAGCACGGTGGCCGCCCGCAAGGGCGAGCCGGTGCCCGTGACCGGTCGTGCCGATTCGTTCGACCGTCCCGACGACCCGCACAGCCTGGGGGCCATGCCGGACGGCGGCCCGGCGTGGCGGGCCGGCGCCGGGACGTGGGGAGTCATGGGTGGAGAGGCGCTCGTGTCCCGGCCCACCCGGGTACCGGCAGTCGCCGTCGTGGACCGGGGCTTCACCGGCGGGGCGGTGCAGGTGCGGGCTTCCAGAGTGGTCGCCGGCTCGGGCCTGGCCTTCGCCTACCGGGGCCCCGGCCAGTACTGGGCCGTGGTGGCGGTACCGGCCTACGCCACCTGGAACGTGGTCAGGGTGAGGGAGGGCCGGCAGGAGACGGTGGCCAACACGGGCCTCTCGCCCGTGGCCGACGGGACCACGGTGGCGGTCCGGACGGCGGGGAGGACCGTTGACGTGGTCCTCGACGGCCGGGTGGCCACCACGCTCGACGACACCACCTTCCAGGACACCCCGCTGGCCGGCATGACCGCGGCGGGGCCCGAGCCGTCCCGGGCCCGCTTCGACGATTTCCGGGTGGCACCGCCGGGCGGGCCGGGATGACCGACGCTCAGCCGCCGACCCGTCCCCTGGCAGGCAGGAGGTGGTGGCTCTGGCTGGCCCTCGTGTGCGGGGTGGGGCTGGCGGTGCGGGTGGCGCACGCCCTCCTCGTCGACGACGCCGCCTTTCTCCAGGGCGACGCCTACCAGTACCACGAGGGGGCCAAGCTGCTGGCCGACGGCGAGGGCTTCGTCTCCGCCGACCCCTACGGCCCCGGGGGCGAGCAGACCGCCCAGCACCCCCCGCTGTACACGGTGGCCCTGGCCGTCCCATCCCTCCTGGGCCTCCGCAGCACCGTCGCCCACCAGCTCTGGTCGTGCGGGCTGGGCACGGCCAGCGTGGCCGTGGTCGGGCTGGCCGGTCGCCGCCTGGCCGGTCCGGCCGTAGGGCTGATCGCCGCCGGCCTGCTGGCCATCTACCCCAACGCCTGGATCTTCGACGGCCTGCTGGCGGCCGAGACGCTCAGCCTGCTCACCGCCGGCCTCACGGTCCTGGCCGCCTACCGGCTCCTGGAACGGCGCTCGGTCCCCACCGCCGCCGAGCTGGGCGGGGCCTGCGCCCTGGCCGCCCTGACGCGGGCCGAGGCCCTCCTGCTCGTGCCCCTTCTGGCGGTGGGGTTCGTCCTCGTGCTCCGCCAGGCCGGGCTACGCCGCCGGCTCGGCCTGGCGCTCGTGTCGACGGCCACGGCCGCGGCCCTGATCGGGCCGTGGGTGGCCTTCAACCTGGGTCGCTTCGAGCGCCCGGTGCTGGGCACGAGCACGGGCTTCGAGCTGGCCCTGGTCCAGGGGAACTGCCACCAGGTCTACTTCGGGGAGGCCATCGGCTACTACTCGGTGGGCTGCATCCCGACCCTTCCCTCTCCGGCGGGGGACGAGACCGAGCAGGGCCGGCAGTACCGGCGCGTCGCCTTCGCCTACATGGAGGCCAACTGGCCCCGCATCCCGTTCGTGCTCTTCGCCCGCCAGGGGCGCGCCTGGGGCTTTTACCGGCCCCTCGAGCAGCTGCGCATCGAGGACTACGTGCAGGCTCGTGACCGGCCCATCGGAGCCGTGGGCCTGGCCATGTACTACGGGCTGGTAGCGGCGGCCGTGCCCGGCGCGCTGGCCCTTCGACGGGAGGGCCGGGGCCAGTACGCATGGCCGCTGGCGGCCCTGGTCGCCACCGTGGTGGCGGCCGTGGCTCTGGCGTGGGGCGAGAGCCGCTACCGCGTGTCAGCCGAGCCGGCGCTCGTTCTGCTCGCCGCCGTGGGCGTGCACGACGTGTGGCGCCGCCGCCCGTGGCGGGCGGACTCCACGCCACCGACGGAGAGGGCGGTCCCCGCCTGACCCCTGAGCCGGGGGGGATCAACGCGGGCCCGGGGCCGAGAAGGAGAAGTCGTCGAAGCGGGCCGCGCCGGCCCCCGAGCCGGACGTGGTCATGCCGGCCGCTCCGGCTCCGGCGAGGGCAGGGTCCCTCACCGTCGTCGTCACCGAGCCGTTCACGAGCACGGTCATGGTGTCGCCGTCCAGGACCACGCCCACGGTGGTGCCGTCGGCGACGGCGCTGAGCCCGGTGTTGGCCACCACCTCCTCTCGTCCGCCCACGGTCCTCACCACCGCCCAGGTGGCGTAGCCGGGCACGGCGACGA
>JALYHE010000232.1 GCA_030776705.1 Actinomycetota bacterium
GGGCAGGGAGACGGGGACGTAGGTGGCGGCCGCGACCTGCCGGCCCGCCAGCCCCCGGCTCAGGTCCCTCGCGATCTGGCGGTCACCGTCGCGGGGGCTGGTGGCCAAGGCCTGGACCGTCTCGGGCGTGGGCGCCAGGGTGAGGGGCACTCCCGGCACGGCGGTGAGGGATCGGGCCAGGGCCCCGATCGACTCGGCCGACCCCGGGTCCAGCTCCCGCCGCCCGCTGGGCTGCACGGCGGGCGGGGCGTGGACCGGGAGCACAAGGGCCACGGTCAGGGGCCGGCCACCCTGGGCAGGGGGCGTGGCGTAGACCATGTGGGTGACGAGCTCGGCGAGCGAGGCCCCACCGCCGACCTCCCGCAGCTCCACCCGAACCGGGTAGACGCCGTCGGAGCCCAGCCGCAGCTCGGGGAACCGTGGAGGCTCGGTCGGGGCCTGCACCGGGACACGTAACGTCACGGCTCCAGCGGCGTCGGTGGGCAGATCGGACAGCGGCGTGGAGGTGACGCTCAACGGGGCGCTGCGGGGGCGGCTCTCGAGGGTGCGGTTGAATTCCGATCGGCTGGTGACCCGCCGGTAGACGGCCACCGCCAGCTCTACCTCCGTGGCCGGGTGAGGCGTGTTGACCACCACCCGCATCGACATGTCCTGGCCGGGCCCGATCCAGGGTGTCTGCGACGCCAGCCGCACTCGGTTGTCGCTGGCCGGCTCCCGCGCCGCTCGTTCCGGTGCGGCCCCTGCCGCGGGCGCCCCGAACGTGGCCAGGGCGAGGGACACGAGCACCGCCAGCACCGCGGCAGCGCGCCTCACCAGCGCCATTCCTGGCCGTCCCCGTCGAGGCCGGCGCCGAGCACGGCCAGCCCTCGGGGCTCTCTCTCGAAGCCCAGGCTGTCGTAGAGCGCCAGGGCGGCGTGGTTGTCGGCCGGTGTGTTGACAACCGCCCTGGTGACCCGCCACCGCCGCAGCCAGCGCAGGCCGTCGACGGCCAGGGCCCGACCGAGCCCCCTCCGGCGGTGGACGGGGTTGACGGCGAGCCTCTGGAGGAAGCCCCGCCGTCCGGCCCGCCCGGTCACGGCATAGCCGACCACGGCGCCGTCCTGCACGGCCACCCGGAAGCGGGCTTGGGGTGTGGCCCGCACCGTCTCGTCCAGGCTGCGCCGGTCCAGGCGCCAGAACGACGGGAAGGCCCGGGCGTCGACCTCCAGCACGGCGGGGTGGTCGGAGGCGCGGGCCCGGCGCAGGTCGGCGGGCGGTGCCGGTGGCACCCGGCGAAGGTCGTGGGCCAGGAGGTGGAGGCGCTCTCGGACCTCGAACCCGGCTCCGAGGAAGGCCACCTGCTCGTCCGTCGGCAGAGCGTTGGTGACCACGCCGGAGAAGCCCCGGCCCGCCAGCTCGCCCATGGCCCAGCGCACGAAGCCCATGGAGGGCGCCGACCCGTCCGGTAGCGGGACCAGGTAGGCGATGCGGCGGTCTTCCTGCCACGGCCCGGTGCGAGCCTGCTCGTTCCCCCAGCGGATGACGTCGGCGTCGGTGGAGAACACGACAGGGCGAGGTTACCGGCGCCGCGCCGGGATGACCGGTGAGGGGTCCGCTCCCGGTGCCTAGTCTTCGGGAGTGGCCGTCCTCATGGAAACGCATCCTCGTTGCATGGACCACAACGCCGGCCTCGGGCACCCCGAGAGCCCGGAGCGGCTCCAGGCCGTGCTCGACGGCATCGACGGCGCCGGCCTGGACGACGTGCTGGTGCGGGTGGAGGCCCGTCCCGCCGAGCGGGAGGAGCTGGAGCGCGTCCATCCCTACGGCTACCTCGACGCCCTGGCCCGCCTGTCCGAGCGCGGGGGCGGCGACATCGACCCCGACACCCGTGCCTCGGCTGGGTCGTGGGACGCCGCCGTGCTGGCGGCCGGGGCGGGCCTCGACGCCGTGGAGCGCCTGCGGAGGGAAGAGGCCACCGCCGCCTTCTGCGCCGTGCGACCCCCCGGGCACCACGCCACGGCCAAGCGCCCCATGGGCTTCTGCCTGGTCAACGGGGCCGCCGTGGTGGCCGCGGCCCTGGCCGACGCCGGCGAGCGGGTGCTCGTACTGGACTGGGACGCCCACCACGGCAACGGCACCCAGGACGCCTTCTACGCCGACGGCCGGGTTGCCTACGTGTCAACCCACCAGTCGCCCCTGTACCCGGGAAGCGGTGACCTCGACGAGACGGGTTCGGAGGATGGAGCCGGGACCACTCTCAATCTGCCCTTCCCGCCCGGGACCACCGGCGACGTCTACCTTGCCGCCTTCGACGAGGTGATCGGCCCCTTCGCCGAGGACTTCGGCCCCACCTGGGTGGTGGTCTCGTCCGGCTTCGACGCACATCGTTCCGACCCCCTCACCAACCTCGGGCTCTCGTCGGGTGACTTCGCCACCTTCACCAAGCGGGCCATGAGCCTGGCTCCCGAGGGACGCCTGGTCGCCATCCTGGAGGGCGGCTACGACCTGGACGCCCTGTCGGGCTCGGCGGCGGCGTGTGTGGCCGCCATGGCCGGGGCCGACCACGAGGCCGAGCCGCCCACGTCGGGGGGTCCGGGACGGGACGTGGTGGAGGAGGCCAAGCGCCGGCGGCGGGGCTGAAGGGCGTGGGCTCCGAGCGCCTCGCTCCTCTAGTCGCCGAGACGAGGTGGTTGGTCGAGCGGTTCGAGTCGGCGGGTCACCGCCTCTACCTGGTGGGCGGCGTGGTGCGCGACGCCGTGCTGGGCCGCCTCGACCCATCGGCCGACCTCGACCTGACCACGGACGCCCGACCGGACGAGGTGGCCCGGCTGGTAGGCGCCGAGGCCGACGCGGTGTGGGACCAGGGAGCCCGCTTCGGGACCATCGGCTGCAAGAAGGGCGACCGCCGCTTCGAGATCACCACCCACCGGGCCGAGGCCTACAGACCCGACTCGAGAAAGCCCGAGGTGGCCTTCTCCGACGCCGTGGAGGCCGACCTGTCCAGGCGGGACTTCACCGTCAACGCCATGGCTCTCCGGCTTCCCGACCTGGAGCTGGTCGACCCCTTCGACGGCGTCCCCGACTTGGCCGCCTCGCGCCTGCGCACACCGCTCGACCCCGAGGAGTCCTTCGGCGACGACCCCCTACGCATGCTGCGGGCGGCTCGATTCATGGCCGGTTTCGGGCTCCGACCCGTGCCGGAGCTGGTGGGCGCCGTGGAGGCCATGCACGGCCGCATCTCCATCGTCTCGCCCGAGCGCGTCCGTGACGAGCTCGACAAGCTCCTCGAGGTCGAGTGCCCCGGCGAAGGGCTGTGGTTCCTGGTCGACACCGGCCTGGCGGGCGAGTTCCTCCCCGAGCTTCCCGCCATGGCCCTGGAGCAGGACCCGGTGCATCGCCACAAGGACGTGTTGGCCCACACCATCGCCGTGGTCGAGAAGGTGCCACCCGAGCGCATCGTCCGCCTGGCCGCCCTGCTCCACGACGTGGGCAAGCCCGCCACCCGCTCCTTCGGTCCCGGCGGGGTGTCGTTCCACCACCACGAGGTGGTGGGGGCCCGCATGGCCCGGGAGCGCATGCGGGCCCTGCGCTACCCCAACCACGACGTGGAGGCCGTGGCCCGGCTGGTGGAGCTGCACCTCCGCTTCCACACATACCGCCTGGGGTGGACCGACTCGGCCGTGCGCCGCTACGTGCGCGACGCCGGCCCCCTGCTGGAGCGGCTCAACCACCTCACGCGGGGCGACTGCACCACTCGGAACCGCCGCAAGGCCATGGAGCTGTCCGAGCGCATGGACGAGCTCGAGCGCCGCATCGCGGAGCTCCAGGAGAAGGAGGAGCTGGACGCCATGCGCCCCGACCTGGACGGGCGCCAGGTGATGGACCAGCTCGGGATCGGGCCGGGACCGGCCGTGGGCGAGGCCCTCGCCTACCTGCTCGAGCTGCGCCTGGACGAGGGTCCGCTGGGAGAGGACGAGGCCCGGGGGCGCCTGGCGGAGTGGTGGAAGCGCCGCCAGGAGCAGGAGCCGCCCGGCTGAGGTTTGCTGGCCGGGTCGCCGGGGCCGGGCGCCTCAGGGGTCAGGCCAACAGGAGGCCGATCACCCCTTCGGCGTCGGTGAGATCGTCGAGCAGGTCGTCGGCGCCGATGCCGTGCAGCTCCCGGGCCGGGGTCCGGCCGGTCGCCACCAGCAGGCACCGGGCCCCGGCGGCCCGGGCACAGGCCAGGTCGCGGGGCGTGTCACCCACCACCCACACCTGGTTCGGGCCGAAGGCCCGGCCCCGCAGGCGCCGGGCCCGCTCCATGGCCACTGGCACCAGCTCGTCGCGGTCCTCCCGGTCGCTGCCGAAGGCGCCGATCCCGAGGTCGAGCCAGCCGTCGAGGCCGAAGGTTCGGAGCTTTACGGCGGCGTTCGCCGCCGTGTTGCCGGTGAGCACGGACTGGGTGACCGAGCCGTGGGAGTGGAGGCGGGACAGGACCTCCTCCACCCCAGGCAGGACCCTGCCCTTCTCCCTGAAGCTCGCCGCGGCCCGAGCCAGCTCGGCCTCCACGTGGCGCAGCACGGAGGGCAGGTGCCGGCGCGCCTCTTCCTCGTCCAGGCCGGCCGAGGCCAGGATCTCCAGGGCGATGGAGGGGTCGGTCCTGCCGCTCATGCCCACGTCGTGGGGGCCGGGGTGGCGGCCGAGGGCCGTCTCGATTCCTAGGTCGAAGGACTGGGCCGTCACCCCCGCCGTGTCCACCAGGGTGCCGTCGACGTCCCAGAGGACGAGGCGCTGGTCCCCGGACCTCTGCTCGGCGCTCAGTGGCCTTCTTTGCGGGCCCTGACGATCAGGGCCCGGGGCAGGTAGCGGAAGCCCTCGTGGACGTCCTGTGAGGGCCCCCGGGGGGACCACTCGGGCTCGAGCACAGCGTCCACCCGGTAGCCGGACCTGAACAGGGCCATGAGGAGGTCCGAGGTGGTGTGGTGGTGGACCTCAACCTCCTCGTCGCCCCGCCGGCGGGTGACGGGCGAGGTGTCGAAGTAGGAGCGGGCCAGAGCCGGCGCCTCCTCGGGGCGCGAGTCGTCGAGCACGTCCAAGGCGGGATGGCGGAGGCTGAACACCAAGGGCGCACCCGCCTTGAGCACCCGGTTGGCCTGGCGGAACACCCGCTCATAGTCCCGGACGTAGGACAGGGCGTACACGCTGAGCACCAGGTCCACCGAGTCGGTGCGCAGGAAGGCCAGGTCGGCCAGGTCGCCGTGGCGGAGCTCGACCCGGGTGTTCTGGCGCTCGCACAGCCGCTTGGCCGCCTCGATCATCGCCTCCGAGAAGTCGATCCCGATGGCGGTGGCCCCCTGTCGGGCCAGGGCGATGGACCGCTGGGCGTTGCCACAGCCGAGCTCGAGCACCCGCTTGCCCTTGACGTCGCCGAGGAGGCGAAAGTCCTCCTCGGTGCCGATGTCGGGGCCGTAGCCGATGACGTCGCCGACAAGCGTGCCGTCGCCGTTCACGGGGGAATCTTTCTACAGATGAGCGACGAGCTCGACGAGCAGGCCCCGGCCGGGAGCCCGATCCGGGTCGTCACCTTCAACGCCCAGCACGGGAAGGCGGCGCCGCCAGCGCGGCCTCCTCGTCCCCACTTCCTCCGCGGGGGAACCGAGCTGGTCGTCGATTTCTGCGCCGACCTCGGAGCCGACCTCTTGGCCCTCCAGGAGGTCGACGTGCGGGTGCCCCGCTCGGGGTGCGCCGACCAGGCTGCCGCCGCGGCCCGGGCCAGCGGGATGGGCCACGCCTTCGGCCCGGCCCGGCGGGTCGGCTGGAAGGGCCGCTACGGCAACGCCCTCCTCAGCGCCGACGGGCTGGAGGACGTCGAGGTGCTGGCCCTGCCCCGTGGTGCCGGGGAGCCGCGGTCGGCCCTGCTCGCCACCGTGGTGAGGGGAGGCCTCCGACTGGCCGTGGCCGCCACTCACCTCTCGACCCGGCGCGACGAAGTCCGGCCCCAGCTCGACGCTGTGATCGAGGCCTTGGTCGCCCGCCCCCAACCCCAGGTGCTGTTGGGCGACCTCAACCTGGGCCCGGAGGTCGTGGGACCGGCCGTGGAGGCCGCCGGGCTGGTGCTGGCCGACCCGGCGGAGCCCACCTACCCGGCAGCCACTCCCCGCTCACGCATCGACCACGTCGCCGTAAGCGGCTTGACCATCACTGACGTGAGGGTGCTGCCACCAGCGCCGGTGAGCGACCACCGCGCTCTGCGCGTCGAGGTGGTGACGGAGACCCGTGGCAGCCGTTGAACTACTCGACGTAGGAGGCCCTCCAGTGGCGACCCAGGCTCGATGTAGAGGACGACGGGGGGGCTTCAAGGATGCAAATTGGTTGAAGGCGACTTTTCACGTGTCAGGTAAAGCCGGGCCAGCATTCTTAGCTGGTATAGGGGCCCTACGCGTTCGAGTAGGGAGAGCGGCTCCGGAGGCGTGGTGGCGATGGCCGGTGTGGCCAGGTGACACCGCCGGCGTGGAGCAGAACCCGGAGCCGGTAGTTCTCGAAGTTGCGGAATCCATGACCGCAGCGCTTTACCTTCTTCA
>JALYHE010000233.1 GCA_030776705.1 Actinomycetota bacterium
TACTGGGGGTCCGCCATCGCGACATGGACGCGGGGAGGGCGGGCACATGGCGTCCGGTGCCCAGCTGTGGCTCCTCGCCGGCGCCGTGGCCTGGGCTCTGAGCACCCCGGGCCCTAACCCCTTCGGCCCGTGGGCGGAGCTGGTCGCCGACGGCCTCTGGCCGGTCGGGCCCCGGAGGGGGCGGCTGGTGGTGGGCGACGCGCGTCCATCCCGTTGGCCAGTCGTCACATAGGTGTCAGCGGACGCTATTCGCAACCAGCGCCATGGAATAAGGTGGAAACCCGGCGCAGCAACGGTCGGCTCCCTGGACAGGTCGGCCGGCATGGGCACGAAGGCCCGACACACCTAGGGGGTGGCTGTGGAGCACGCCGCAGTGGAGGACACGGCCACAGAGGATGGCGCGGAAGGCGTGGCCGGAAACCCGGTCGCCGACGACATCGCCGTCATCCCCGACCCCACCGCTCCTGGCCAGGTGTCCACCGAGTCGGGAGGCCCGTGGTGGGACCCGGGCGAGCACGCCGACCTCAGCCTGGTCCAGAAGATCCTGCTGGCCACGGACGGCACCGTGACCCGCATCCTCGAGGCCTGCTCCGGCGAAACCATGCACCTGGTCAAGCTGAACCAGTCCGTGATCCCAGCGGCGTCGGCCGACCCCGGCCTGGGGGTGGCCGAGGGCGACGAGGTGATCTCGCGGAGGATCCTGCTGCAGGGCGAGGAGAGCGGGCGCAACTACCTCTACGCCGAGTCGCTCATCGTCCCCGGGCGTCTGCACCCCCGCCTTCGACACGGCCTCGTCCACTCTGACGCGCCCATCGGATGGCTCCTGTGGCACAACCGCATCGAGACGGTCAGGGAGCTGCTCCGCTGGGGGGTCGGGCCCGCCGACACCTGCTCCCAGTACTTCGAGATCGAACCCGGCGAGCCGGTCGTCTCCCGCACCTACCGCGTCATCTCCGAGCGCCAGCCCATCATGCTCATCACCGAGAAGTTCCCGGCCTCCTCCTTCCCGGACTGACCGGCCAAGGATCAGTGCCGGCCGAGCCCTCCCAGGAACCGGGTGACCGAGGCGGCCACCGAGCGCGGGTCCTGGAGGGGGCCGAGATGGCCCAGCCCGGGCAGGACCTCCACCTGGGGGCGGGGGAGGCGGCCGGCTACTGCCGCGGTGGTCTGCCCGACGCCCTCGGTGGCTCCCCCGACGGCGAGCATCACGGGGCAGTCGACCACGCCCAGACGAGAGAAGCAGTCGTGGGCCGTGGCCATCTCGGCGATGAGCGCCTCGTGCTCGGGACGGCACTTGAGCGCCACGATCCCGTCTTCGCGATCCTCGAAGCCGTGGTCCACGTAGGCCCGCAGCGCGGCTTCGTCGAGGTCGGCCAGCGGCGGCTTGGAGGCGTAGTTCTGGTAGGCCTCCTGCCGCGAGGCGAACGTCTCCCGGCGGCGCCGGGCGGCGGCGGCCAGCCAGCTGTCCGGGTCGGGACCCAGCGGAGGGTCGGCCGGCACGACCACGGGCTCGTAGCAGTACAGGGCCCCGAAGGTCCCCGGCCGGGCCTGCTCGGCCAGCAACAGGGCCGTGGCCCCCGCCGAGTGGCCGACGCCCAAGGGAGCGTCGAGGGAAAGGCCGTCCACCACCGCCAGCACGTCGAGGCCGAGGCCCTGCCACTCGAAGTCCAGCCCGGGCGGCAGGCCAGAGTCGCCGTGGCCCCGGTGGTCGAACGACACGCAGTGGAACCTGGGCGCCAGCCTGGTGGCCAGCGGGCGCCACACCAGCCCGTGGAAGCCGGTGGCGTGGGCCAGCACCAGGGGCGGGCCCGTGCCCCCCAGGTCGTGCACCGCCACCACTACCGCGTCGGAGGTGGTCACCAGGGTCACCTCCCGAGCCTGGCACCGCCGGCTCCACCACGACCGTGAGCGGCCCCGAGCTGGCCGCGGAGACGTGCGCCCGGCGCTTGGCCCCTCTCGGCATCTCCACTCTCCCGGCGGCCGGTGACGGGCCGGCGGGCTCGGACCAGGAGGTGGGGATCGCCGTCGACGGCAAGAGGCAGGCGGGGCTGGAGCTGTGGCTGTCGTGGTACGGCCCGGCCGGGCCTACCAGGGAGCAGGACGGCAGCGAAGCGGTGCTGCAGGCCGTGACCGGGCTCATGCAGGTGCACGGGCGGGACGCCGGCATGCCGCGCCGCTTGGGCCTCGAGGCCGCGTCCGTGGCCGCCGGCATCCTCGCCGCCCAGGGCGTCCTGGCGGCCCTCGTCGGCCGTAGCCGGGGCCGGCCCACGTCGGCGGTGCGGACCTCGGTCCTGCAGGCGGCGCTGGTGCTGGTATCGCACTCCGTCGCCGCAGCCACCACCGGCGACGAGTGGGTGCCGGCCCCACCGGCCCCCGCCCCGGGCCCCCCCTTCGCCACCGCCGACGGCCACTGGCTCGAGATGGAGACGCTCGATCCCGAGGCGTGGAAGCGCTTCTGGCAGCGGCTGGGGGCCGGTGACGCCGACCTCGGGTGGGCGTGGACCTTGTTCCGCTCCCGTTACTACCGGGGCACGTGCACGCTGCCCCCCGGCCTCCACGAGGCCACGGCGTCTCACAGCCTGGCCGCCATCACACGGGTCGCCGACGACTGCGACGTCAGCCTGTGCCCCCTGCGCTCCTACCAGGACGTCCTCGACGACCCCGGCCGGTGGGAAGGCCACGCCGCCGTGCGCCTCCTGGCCGGGGCGGCGGTTACGGA
>JALYHE010000234.1 GCA_030776705.1 Actinomycetota bacterium
CGGTTGGCCAGCACCAGCGTGACGGCGATCAGGCACTGGGTCGATGCCGGCAGCACCGCCCCCCAGGCCCCCAGGCGGGCCACCACCCGCAGCTCGGGGTGGTGCAGGTCGAGCCTGGGGCGGAGGCGCACGCCGCCCCGCAGGAGAGCCACCACCGGCACTGCGGCCATGGCCAGGACCCCGGCCGTGGTGCCCAGGGCCAGCACCAGGCGGGGGCCGGTGGCCAGCTCGAGGCCGGGCTCGTCGCCGCGGCGCATGGCCATGAACGCCACCATGGTGAGGATCACGGTCACGTTGTTGGCGACCGGGGCGAAGGAGGCGGCGGCGAAGCGGCGCTGGGCCGCCAGGAGGGCGCTGGCCACGGCGCCGGTGGCGTACAGCAGGGCCTGGGGCAGGAAGAACCACAGGAAGAAGGCGCCCAGGCGGACCTCGGCCGACCGCACGGCCGGGTCCTCCACACCGGCGGTGAGCACGCCCATCACGGCATGCCCGCCCACGGCCAGGACGAGGACCAGCGCTCCCAGCACGGCCAGGCTGATGCCGAGGAGCGTGCCGCCCAGGAGCTCGGCGTCTCCCTTGCGCCCCCTCTCCAGAAGGCTCACGAAGGGCCCCACCAGCGGGGCCGACAGCAGTCCCGCGGCGAGCAGCTCGAACAGCAGGTTGGAGACCAGGTTGGCGCTCTGGTAGGTGTTGCCGAGGAACGTGGTGCCGAGGGCGGCTCCCACGGCCAGTACCCGCAGGAAGCCGGTGAGGCGGGAGACGGCGTTCCACCCCGACACGGTGAGGGCGGCCCGCACCGGACCGGTGCCGGGGGGGCCGGCGAGGTCGGTGGGGTCGGTGACAACGGTGGTCATGAGGCCGTCTCGGGCACGAGCCCCGTGGCCCGGGGCCCCACGCCGACATGGGCCACCTTGCCCTTGGTCAGCTCCCGGAGGGAGTACACGGCGGCGAAGCGGCCCCGGTAGTCCTCGAGGTTGTCCACGGTGGAGAGCAGGCCGGACAGCCCGGCGTCCTCGCGCAGCGGCCCCACGAACACGGCCCGCTGGCCGGGCTGGTCCCGTCCCTGAGGGTCACGACCGGGCTCGGCAGCCAGCACCCGGGCCCCGATGGTGCGGGCCAGCTGGGCCGTGAGCGGCACGGCCAGCTGGTCGTTGGGCACCTGGGCGTCCCCGCTCGACACCACCACCACCAGCGTGGAGCTCGGGGAGGCGCCGGACAGAAGGGCGGGCTCGCCAGCCGGCGCCTCGAGGTCGACGAAGGCGGTCCGGCGCAGGGCGTCGAGCACGCCCGGCGACTCGGCGCCGGACAGGCTCGTGGCCAGCCGGGCCACGGCCGCCTGGCGCACCGGCTCCGGCGCCCGGAAGGTGGCGCCCACGATGTCGGCCAGGGCCACGGTGTCCTCGGCCTTGTCCAGGCGCAGCTTGGAGGTGAGCCACACCGTCCCCCGGAAACGGGCCCCGGCCGCGATCAGCGACGCCTGGAGGGCCTCCACCGGGCCCCGCTCGACGCCCTGGACGCCCACCACCAGCACGGGGACGTCGGCCAGCCGTCCCTCCACCGACTCGTTGCCGGCCTGCTCGGAGAACTGCGTCCACCGCCCGAGCTCGCGCTGGAGGCGCTGGTTCTCGCGGTCGGTGCGGTCCACCCGCCGCGCCACGCCGTCGAGACGCCGCTGGAGCGCCTCCACGGTGGCCTGGTCGACGACGGTCGCGCCCAGGCCGATCCCAACGGCCAGGGCCAGGAAGACGGCGGTCAGCGAGACCACCAGGAAGCGGAAGTTGACCATCGAAGGGCTCAGCCGGGGAGCGAGCGCAGCACCTCTCGCAGGAGGAGCCACAGGCTGTCGAAGTACACGCGCGGGACGAAGGCCAGCCCAATCATCACGAAGCAGACCGTCACGGCGAGGAGGAACAGGAGAACGTCGCGCTTGCGGATCCGGGTCTGGTAGAGCTTGCTCACGCCCTTGGCGTCAACCAGGACCTGGCCCACCTTGAGCCGGGTGACGAAGGTGGAGGCCATGCCAGCCCGGCCCTTGGCCAGGAACTCCTCCATGGAGCCGTGCGTGCCCACGGCCACGATTAGCTCGGCCCCCTTCTCGTAGGCCAGCAGCATGGCCACGTCCTCGCTGGTTCCCCCCGCCTCGAAGGTCACGTAGGGCAGGCCCATGGCGTCCAGGTGGGTCGCCCCGGGGGCGGCGCCGCCCGGGTAGGCGTGCACCACCAGCTCGGCCCCCGACCGCAGCGCCCGGGCTGACACCGAGTCGAAGTCGCCGATGATGACGTGGGGGCGGAGGCCGAACTCGAGGAGGGCGTCGGCGCCGCCGTCCACGGCCACCAGCACGGGCTTGACCTCCTGTATGTAGCTGTGCAGGTGGGCCAGGTCCTGCTTGTAGTCGTAGCCCCGCACCACGACCAGCACGTGCCGGCCCTCGATGGGCACGGACAGGTCGGGAAGCTCGGGAGTGGAGAAGGCCAGGTGGTGCTCTTGCTTGAGGTACTCCAAGGTGTTGGCCGCGAAGCGCTCGAGCTCCTGGCCGACGGCTCCCTTGGCGGCATGTAGGCCCCGCTCGATGGACTCGACGTCCTGGCGCACCCCCTTGCCCACGATGGCGCCGTCGAGCCACACCTCGTCGCCCTCGACGCGTACCTCCTGGCCCTCCGCCACCAGGTCCATGACCTGGGGGCCCACGCCGTCGACGAGCGGGATGCCGGCCGCCGCCACCACCAGGGGCCCGAGGTTCGGGTAGCGGCCCGTGAGCGACGGGGCGGCGTTGACCACCCCCGCCACCCTCTTCTCCACCAGTGCCTCGGCCGCCAGGCGGTCCAGGTCCTCGTGGTCGATCACGGCGATGTCACCGGGCCGGAGGCGCCTGACCAGGTTCTTGGTGCGCCGGTCCACCCGGGCCCGCCCCGAGGTCACCGTCACCTGCCCGTCGTCCCGGCCCCCCACTACGGCGCTCCCCTCTGGCGGGCCGCTGCTGCTAGCAGCTCCTCGGCATGTCCACGGGCGGCGGAGCTCTCGGGCTGGCCCGAGAGCATCCGGGAGAGCTCCACCACCCGGTCCTCGCCGTCCAGCACCCTGGCCTCGGCCACCGTGCGGCCGTCGCGCCGGGTCTTGTGGACCGTCACCTGGTGGTCGGCGTAGGCGGCCACCTGGGGAAGGTGAGTGACCACCAGCACCTGGCGCCCCGCTGCGGTGGGCGAGGCCAGGGCGGCCAGGGCCTGCCCCACCGCCAGCGCGGCCCGGCCTCCCACGCCAGCGTCGACCTCGTCGAACACCATGGTGGTGGGCCACCCGGCCGGAGCGCTGCGACGGCCGAGCACCAGACGGGCCGCCAGCATGGCTCGCGACAGCTCTCCTCCCGACGCCACCTTGGACAGGGGCAGGGCCGGCTCCCCAGGGTTGGCGGCCAGGAGGAAGGCGACGTCGTCGCCGGGGTCGTCGTCCCCCACCGTGACCTCGAAGCGGGCCGCGGGCATGGCCAGCTCCTGCAAGCGGGCCTCCACCGCCTCGGCCAGCCGGGGGGCGGCCCGCCGCCGGGCCTGTCCCACCGCCGCCGCGGCGTGGGCCAGCTCGCCCCGCGCCGCCTCCCTGTCGCGCTGGAGGGCGGCGGCCCGCTCGGCGTGCGACTCGAGGTGGGCCAGGCGGGACCGGGCCTCGGAGGCGAAGGACAAGACCTCGGCCAGCGCTCCCCGGCCAGGCCCACCCGCGTACTTGCGCACCAGGTGGTTCAGGAGGCTGCGACGGTCGCGCACCTGGGCCAGCCGCTCCGGGTCGTCCTCCAGTCCCTCGGCCGCGGCCCGCAGGTCGGTGGCGGCCTCGGCCACCTCGGCGGACAGGGCCCGCAGGCGCTCCTCCAGCG
>JALYHE010000235.1 GCA_030776705.1 Actinomycetota bacterium
GTAGGGAGGCGCCCATGACCATGACCGATCCCATCTCCGACATGCTCACCCGGCTGAGGAACGCCAACACGGCCATGCACGAGACGGTGAGGATGCCATCGTCCAAGCTCAAGGAGTCCCTGGCCCACATCCTGGAGAGGGAGGGGTACATCGAGGGCTTCCGGGTGCTCGACGAAGACGGCCGGCCCGGGAGGGCCCTCGAGATCCGCATGAGGTACACCGCCGACCGTGAGCGGACCATCTCCGGGCTGCGCCGCATCTCCAAGCCGGGCCTGCGGGTCTACAAGAAGGCCGACCGGCTGCCGCGGGTGCTGGGCGGCCTGGGCGTGGCCGTGGTCTCGACCAGCAGCGGGCTCATGACCGACCGTGAGGCCCGGCAGCGCCGGGTGGGTGGAGAGGTCCTGTGCTACGTGTGGTGACGACCGGCAGGGGGGTGTAGCCGTGTCGAGGATCGGTCGAGCCCCCATCCCCCTCCCCGCTGGGGTCGAGGTGTCGGTGGCCGGACGACGCGTCACCGTGAAGGGGCCGCAGGGCACGCTCGAGCGCGACCTGCCCCGCCAGGTCACGCTGCGCCAGGAGGACGGCACCGTCCTGGTGGACAGGACAGGCGAAGAGCGTGAAGACCGGGCCCTGCACGGGCTGGCCCGCGCCCTGGTCGCCAACATGGTCGTAGGCGTCAGCAGCGGCTTCTCCAAGGAGCTGGAGATCGTCGGCGTCGGCTACCGGGTCACGTCGTCCGCGCCCGAGCACCTCGAGCTGGCCCTGGGCTACAGCCACACCGTGCACGTGGACGCCCCTCCGGGGATCAGCTTCGAGGTCCCGGTGCCCACGCGGGTGCTCGTAAAGGGGATCGACAAGGAGCTGGTCGGCCAGGTCGCGGCCGACATCCGCCAGCTGCGCAAGCCCGAGCCCTACAAGGGGAAGGGTGTCCGCTACGCCGGGGAGCAGGTCAAGCGCAAGGCCGGGAAGGCAGGGAAGTGAGCAGCCAACGCCAGGCCCAGATGAGGGAGAGGCGGCACCGACGGGTGCGCAAGAAGGTGACGGGAACACCCGAGCGGCCCCGCCTCTCGGTGTTCCGCTCCAACAAGCACATCGTGGCCCAGGTGATCGACGACCAGTCGGGTCGGACGCTGGCCGCCGCCTCCACCGTGGAGAGGGCTCTTCGGTCCGAGGGCACGGGGAACAAGGCGGGGGCCACCGTTGTCGGCCGGCTGGTAGCGGAACGGGCCAGAGCCGCGGGGGTGGAGCGAGTCGTGTTCGACCGAGGCGGCTTCTTGTACCACGGGCGTGTCGCTGCGCTCGCCGAGGCGGCCCGCGAGGCCGGACTGGAGTTCTGAGAGGAGCACATGGCTGAAGCACAGTTCGAGGAACGAGCCATCGGTCGGCCCAACCGGGTGGCCAAGGTGGTGAAGGGAGGGCGCCGGTTCTCTTTCGCGGCCCTCATGGTGGTCGGCGACGGCCAGGGCAGGGTGGGCCTCGGCTACGGCAAGGCCAAGGAGGTGGCGCTGGCCATGCAGAAGGCCGGCGAGGACGCCCGCAAGAACGTCTTCGAAGTCCCCCTCGCCGGCTCCACCATCGTCCACCCCATCCTCGGGGAAGCCGGGGCGGGCCGGGTGCTGCTGAAGCCCGCCGCTCCCGGGACCGGGGTCATCGCCGGCGGTGCGGCCCGGATCATCCTCGAGGCGGCCGGCATCCACGACGTCCTGGCCAAGTCGCTGGGCTCCTCCAACGCCATCAACGTGGCCCACGCCACCATCGCCGGCCTCCGGGCCCTGAAGTCCCCCGACGACGTGGCTCGCCTGCGCGGGAAGTCCGCAGAGGAGGTCACGCCCAAGGGCGTGCTGCGCGCCTACCAGGAGGCCAAGCGAGGGGCCCACGTGCCGGAGGTGGTGAGATAGTGCAGCCCGTAGGAACTACCGGGCATGTTCGCCGAAGGGGAACGTCCCGGCCAGCGACAGAACTGGAGAAAACGAACATGCCCGGTAGTTCCGCAGGGATGCACTAGCCATGACCATGCTGCGGGTCACCCAGGTCAGGTCCGGGATTGGCACCAAGCCCAAGCACCGCGGCACGCTCCGGGCCTTGGGTCTCGGCCGGATCGGGAAGGAGAACACCTTGCCCGACCGTCCGGAGATCCGGGGCATGATCGCCCGCGTGCCGCACCTGGTGGCCGTGGAGCCCGTGACCGATGGGAGCGAGGGAGGCGCCAGGTCATGAAGCTGCACGAGCTGAGACCCGCACCCGGCTCCACCGGGCGGCGGAAGCGGGTGGGGCGGGGCACGGCGGGCCGGGGAGGCAAGACGGCCGGTCGTGGCACCAAGGGGCAGGGAGCCCGTGACAACGTGAAGCCGGGGTTCGAGGGTGGTCAGCTACCGCTCAAGCAGCGTGTGCCCAAGCTCCGGGGCTTCAACAACCCGTTCCGGGTCGAGTACACGGTCGTGAACCTCGACGCCCTCGAGCGTTTCGAGGGCGACGACGTCAGCCCAGACTCGCTGCGGGCCAGCGGCCTGGTGCACAAGCACGGGATGGTGAAGGTCCTCGGCCGGGGCCAGCTCACCCGGGCCCTTCGCGTGCGGGCCCACGCCTTCTCCCGGTCCGCCGAGCAGGCCATCACCTCGGCAGGCGGTACCGTGGAGGTCATCCCGTCCCCGCCGGGGCGGCCCAGGGCCAAGGGCAATGCCCTGACGAACCGCTAGCTCCCGGGCCGCGCCAGGAACCACCATGCTCTCCAGCTTCAAGAACATGTTCAAGATCCCGGACCTCCGGAACAAGATCATGTTCACGCTGCTGATAATCCTGCTGTACCGGGTGGGATCACACGTGCCGGTGCCGGGCATCGACTTCGAGGCGGTTCAGCGCCTCGAGGACACTGCCAAGGCCGGAGGCGTCTTGGGCTTCCTCAACCTGTTCTCAGGGGGGGCGCTCACCCGCTTCGCCGTGTTCGGGCTGGGCATCATGCCCTACATCACCAGCTCGATCATCGTGCAGCTCCTCGGGGTGGTGATACCCAAGCTCGAGGAGTGGCGCAACGAGGGCGCCGTGGGCCAGCGCAAGATCACCCAGGTCACGCGCTACCTCACGGTCGCCCTGGCCGTGATGCAGTCCACCGGGCTGGCCTTCGCCTTCCACAACGGAGCCCCCGGTCTCGACGTGGGCGCCGACATCGACCTCATCCCCAAGTTCACCGTGCCACGGGTGCTGCTGGTGGTGCTGTCCATGACGGCCGGGACGGCGTTCGTCATGTGGCTGGGTGAGCTCATCACCCAGCGCGGTATAGGCCAGGGGATGTCCATCCTCATCTTCTCCAGCGTCGTGTCGGGGCTGCCCGCGGGCGGGGCTGCGGTCCGGGCCGAGGGCGGCGACGTCAAGTTCGGGGTGATCATCCTGCTCACCCTGGCACTGATCGCCGCCATCGTGTTCGTGGAGCAGGGGCAGCGCCGCATCCCCGTGCAGTTCGCCAAGCGGGTGGTCGGCCGGCGCATGTACGGCGGGCAGAGCACCTACATCCCGCTCAAGGTGAACCAGTCCGGCGTGATACCCATCATCTTCGCCAGCTCGGTGCTGTACTTCCCGGTGCTGCTCTCCAACGTCGTCCCGTGGGAGGGAGTTCGAAGCTTCATCGACAACAACCTGGCCCAGCCCACGAGCGTGGCCTACATCCTGCTGTACGGCGTGTTCATCGTGCTCTTCGCCTACTTCTACACGGCGATCGCCTTCGACCCTCGTCAGCAGGCCGACCTGATCCGCAAGCAGGGCGGCTACATCCCCGGCATCCGTCCGGGGGAGCGGACCGAGCGGCACCTGGCCGGCATCCTCAACCGCATCACCCTCCCCGGGTCGCTGTTCCTCGCCTTCATCGCCCTCCTGCCCTCGATCTTCCTGGCCGCCTGGGGGATTTCCAACTACCCGTTCGCCGGCACCACGCTGCTCATCGCCGTGGGCGTGGCCCTCGAGACCATGAAGCAGATCGACAGCCAGCTGATGATGCGCAACTACGAGGGCTTCCTGAAGTGACACGGTCGTCCCCTTCACGTTGACCGGGCCCAGGATCGTCCTGCTGGGCAAGCAGGGGGCCGGCAAGGGCACCCAGTGCGTGCGTCTCTGCCACCACTACGGCGTCCCCCACATCTCGACCGGGGACATGTTCCGGGCCGCCGTGAAGTCCGGCTCCGACCTGGGCTCTCGACTGGACGAGTACATGCAGGCCGGCGACCTCATCCCCGACGACCTCGTGCTCGGCGTGGTGGGCGAGCGGCTCGAGGCCGACGATGCCCAGACCGGCTTCGTGCTCGACGGCTTCCCCCGTACCGCCAACCAGGCCGAGAAGCTGTCAGGGCTGCTGGCCCCCGACGACCTGGACCTCGTCCTCTCCCTCGAGGTGCCCACCGAGGTCTCCCTCCGGCGCTTGGCCGGGCGCCGGGTGTGCCGTAGCTGCGGCACGAACTACAGCCTCGACAGCCCACCCGAGAACGACTGGACGTGTGACTCGTGCGGGGGCGACGTGGTCCAGCGCGGCGACGACACCGAGCACGCCATCGCCCGCCGCCTGAAGCTGTACGAGGAGGAGACGGAGCCCCTCGTGGCCTGGTACCTCGAGCGGGAGAAGCTGGTCGCGGTGGACGGCGTGGGTGACCTCGACACGGTCACCGATCGCCTGGTGCGGGCCATCGACCGCAGGTGGCCGCACGGGGACGGCGACCAGTGAGGCGGCCGGCATGAGGCGGAGCAAGGAGGAGATCGCCAGGATGCGCCGGGCCGGCAAGGTGGTGGCCGAGATGCACGAGCGCACGAGGGAGGCCGCCCGTCCCGGCGTCACCACGGCCGAGCTCGATCGGGTGGCCCGGGAGGTGTTGGAGCGGCGGGGCGCCCGCTCCAACTTCTTGAACTACCACGGCTTCCCGGCCGTGATCTGCACCTCGCCCAACGACATGATCGTCCATGGCATCCCCGGTTCCTACCGGGTCGAGGAGGGCGACATCCTCTCCATCGACTGCGGCGCCGTGGTCGAGGGCTACCACGCCGACGCCGCCTTCACCATGCCCGTGGGTGACGTGGAGCCCGAGGCCCTGAAGC
>JALYHE010000236.1 GCA_030776705.1 Actinomycetota bacterium
GGGCCGGCGGGAGCTCATCGTGCCCATCGTCGACATCCAGGACGGCCAGGCCGTGCTCGACGAGCACTACCTCCAGAAGCAGCCCGACTGGACGTTCGACGCGGTGTACTCCGGGCAGTCCCCGGCCGACCGCACCGAGAGCTCACAGCTGGAATAGCGGGCCCGCCGACTGCCGTTCTTCCCGGTGCCGGCGTCGCGCAGCCAGCCGGCGCAGGCGAGAGCAGCACAGGAGTAGAGCGCAGCGAGAAAGGAGTGTGAGCCATGGCGCTTCCGTCCCGACGGGGAGAGGGCGAGGTAACCCGCAGGGATCCCTTCGCCGAGCTCACCCGTCTGAACCAGCACCTGACCGACTACCTGGGCGGCGGCTGGTCGCCGCTCTCCTCGGTCCTCGAGGAGAGCTCCATGCCGCTGGCCGACGTGGAGGAGACGGACGAGGCCTACATCGTGGAGGTGGAGCTGCCCGGCGTGAAGCGGGACGACGTCAACCTGGAGGTGGCCGGCCGGCGCCTCAGCGTCTCGGGGGAGCGCAAGGCCCGTGAGCGCACCGGCGTCCTGCGCCGCAGCACCCGCACCGTGGGCCGCTTCGACTACGAGGTCGTCCTTCCCGGCGACGTCGACGAGGACAGCATCGAGGCCTCCCTCGACGAAGGGGTGCTGACCGTGCGAGTCCCCAAGGCCGAGCGGGACCGGCCCCGCCGGATCACCGTCAAGTAGTCGCGTCGCACTCCGGCAGGGCCCTCAGCGCACCCTGACCACCCGCAACACGTCGGTGGCGGGCTCCGGGTCGTCGGGGTAGCCGGCCAGCACCACCACCACGTCGCCGGATACGAGCAGACCCCGCTCGTAGAGGGCCTCGACGGCGTACCACACCATCTCGTCGGTGCTGGCCCGCATGGCGCCGGGGAAGGCCTGCACCCCCCAGGTGAGGGCCAGCTGGCGGACCGTGCGAGGCGTGGGGCTCACGGCCAGCATGGGCGCCAGGGGACGGAAGCGGGCGATGGCCCTGGCCGTGGCCCCAGAGCGGGAGCAGCACACGATGGCGGCGGCGTCCACGGTCGCGGCCGCCTGCCAGGCGGCGTGGCTCACGGCGTCGGTGATGCGCAGTGTGACCGGTACCTGGGCCCGGCGGCGCAGCTTGCCCAGCTTGCCTCCCCACTGGGTGTAGTCGGCCTCCTGCTCGGCCCGCTCCACCACCCGGCTCATGGTCCGCACCACCCCCGGGGGGTCCAGGCCCACCGCCGTCTCGGCCGAGAGCATGACGGCGTCGGTCCCGTCGAACACGGCGTTGGCCACGTCGGAGACCTCGGCCCTCGTAGGCGACGGCGAGGTGATCATGGACTCGAGCATCTGCGTGGCCGTGATCACCGGCCGCCCGGCGGCGATGCTGGTGCGGATGATGTGCTTCTGGACGTGGGGCACGTCCTCCAGGGGGAGGCGGATGCCGAGGTCGCCACGGGCGACCATCACGCCGTCGGCGACAGCCAGGATCCCGTCCAGCTCGGCCACCGCCTCGGCCGTCTCAACCTTGGCCAGCACCATGGGCGGGTCCGAGCCAGCCGCGTCCACGGCGGCGCAGACCTCGTCGGCGGAGCGCAGGAAGGACAGGGCCACCATGTCCACACCGGCGCTGAGGCAGGCGTCCAGTAGCCTCAGGTCTGAAGTGGTGGGGACGCTGACGTTCAGTGTCTCGGAGGGCAGCTGCACGCCGGGGCGGCCCTGTACCCTGCCCCCGCGCACCACCGTGGCCGTGGCCCCACCGGGCCAGGAGTCCTCGACCCGGAGCACGATGGCGCCGTCGCCCAGGCCCACCGTGGCGCCGGCGAAAAGCCCCTCGAGGGCTCCGGGCTCGTCGATCTCGAGCTGTACTGCGGTGCTGGCTCGGTCGCCCGCCACCAGCTTGACCACCTCGCCGGAACGCAGCTGTACCCCGCCGGAGGGAAAGGGCCCGGTGCGGATCTTGGGGCCGGGCAGGTCGGCCAGCACCGCCACGGACCGCTCCCCCGCTGCTTCACGGACCCGGCCGATGAGCGCCACCTGGTCCTCCAGGCTGGCGTGGGCCAGGCTGATCCGGGCCACGTCCATGCCGGCGTCGACCAGTTCCCGCAGTGCCGACGGCGACGACGAGGCGGGGCCGAGGGTCGCCACGATCTTGGTCCGTCGAGTCATGCCCCCAGGTTGCACCCTCAGCCGGGGTGGGGGGTGAAGGTGGGACTACCGCCGGTGCTTCGAGCCTTCAGTGCCGGGTGATGTAAGCATCGCGCAAGACGTTGGTCTGAAGCTCCAGCTCCTCCAACCGCTGCTTGAGGAGGTCGCCGATGCTGACCAGGCCGGCGAGCTTGCCGTTCCGCACCACAGGGAGGTGGCGGTGGCGGCTGTGGGTCATGAGGGCCATGGCGTCCTTCACCGTGTCGTCGGGCGAGCAGACCGGGGCGTGGCGGGACATCACGTCCGACACCTGCAGGTCCAGGAGCCTCTGCCCCTGGCGGGCCAGCCCCCGCACGATCTCGCGCTCCGAGAGCACCCCGTCGACCCGCTGTCCGTCCTCGGACACCACAAGGGCGCCGATGCGCAGGCTGCTCAGGCGGTCGACCGCCAGCACCACCGCCGTATCGGGCCGGACCGTCTCGACCTGGCGGCCCTTGGCCTCGAGTATGGCTTCCACCTTCATGACCGCCGCTCCGTTCGTCGCTTGCCTGCCGGCCATCATCCCCCTTTGCCGCACAGGAGACAAGGGCCCGCTCCGGGCGCGCGAGACTGCGCCGGTGCGGTTGCGGGCTCGAGTCGCCGACCACGGACGGGTGTGCGGGTGCTGTGGCCATCGGCGTCGTCGCTGGCAGGTGGTGCAGCTGGCCCACACGCCCGGTGTGTTCATCTGCCATCCCTGCGCCCTCTGGGCGGCCAGGAGGACCCGGCGCTTGTAGGAGAGTGCCGGCCGGGACGCCCTGGCAGGTGCCCTCCCGGGGGCAGGGGTAGAGTCGGTCGTCTGACGACCGAGACGACGGCTCAACTGGCCAGCGAGGGGCCCGGGCCGAGGCTCACGCTCCGCCGCCTCCGGTTCGACGACGACCTGGAGGCCGCCTTCGCGGACTACTACTTCGAGCACTCCCTGCAGTTCGCCCGGTTCGGCCTGGTCCTCGCCATCGTGCTCTACGCCCTGTTCGGGATCCTCGACCTCTTCATCGTCCCCGACGTGGCCCAGTGGATCTGGCTGATCCGCTATGTGATCTTCTGTCCCTTCGCCCTGGCCGTCCTGGCCCTCACCTTCACGCCGTGGTTCAAGCGGGTCATGCAGCCGGTGCTGTCGGCGGTGGTGGCGGTGTGCGGCCTGGGCATCGTGGCCATGATCGCCATCGCCGACGCCGAGGCCGGCTACCTGTACTACGCCGGCCTGCTCCTCGTGGTGCCGTGGGGCTTCACCGTCCTGCAGATTCGCTTCTCCTACGCCGTCAAGGTGTCCATCTTGATCCTGGCCGGCTACGAGGCGGTAGCCATCTGGGTCAAGCCCACTCCGGCCGAGATCCTGATCAACAACAACTTCTTCTTCGTATCCGCCGTGATCATCGGCATGGTGGCCGGCTACACCATGGAACGCAGCGTGCGCACCGACTTCCTCCAGCGGCGCCTCATCGAAGCCCAGCGAGAGGAGCTGGCCCACCACAACGTTCAGCTCGACTCCGCCCTTCAGGAGTCCCTCGAGGAGGTCAGGCACAAGGCCGAGGAGCTGCAGGCCTCGCGGGCCCGCATCGTGGTCGCCGCCGACGACGAGCGGCGCCGCATCGAGCGCAACCTCCACGACGGCGCCCAGCAGCACCTGGTGGGCCTCACCATCAAGATGCGCCTGGCCGCCGAGCTTGCAGACGACGATCCAGAAGAGGCCAAGGCCCTGCTCGGGGAGCTGCGCTCCGAGCTGCAGGAGGCGGTGCAGGAGCTCCGCAACCTGGCCCACGGCATCTACCCGCCGCTGCTCATGGACGAGGGGCTTGAGAAGGCGCTGTCGGCGGCGGTGAGGAGGGCGCCGCTGCCTGCCACGGTGGAGGCCTCCTCCGTCGGCCGCTACTCCCCCGAGGTGGAGGCAACCACCTACTTCTGCTGCATGGAGGCGCTCCAGAACGCCTGCAAACACGCCGGTGAGGACGCCACGGTGACCATCTCCGTGCGCGAGGCGGACGGGTCGGTGGTGTTCGAGGTGGCCGACGA
>JALYHE010000237.1 GCA_030776705.1 Actinomycetota bacterium
GTCATCGAGCGTGAGGCACCCCAGCCCGCTCCCGAAGCCGGTGCTGCCGCCGAGCCGGCCCCGTCCGCCGTCGCCGTCGCCGAGGAGGACGCCGCGTTCCCGATCGCCGACTACGACGAGCTGCGGGTGAGCGAGATCCTGCCCCTGCTGCCCGAGCTCGACCTGGACGAGCTGGCCGTCGTCCGCGACCGGGAGGTGAGCGGGAAGAACCGCTCGGCGGTGATCGACCGCATCGACGACCTCATGGACGAGCTGGAGGCCGAGGAGGAGGTGCCTGTCGCCGCCGCCGACGCCTTCCCCATCCCCAACTACGAGAGCCTGACGGCAGAGGCGATCCTGCCCCTGCTGCCCGATCTCACCGACGAGGAGCTCGACATGGTGACGGCGCGGGAGGAGCAGGGCCAGAACCGGGCCGTCATCCTCGACGCCATCGACGACATGTTCGAGGAGGTCGAGGTCGAAGAGGAGGAGCTACCCGTTCCGTTGCCGCCGCCGCCTCCTCGCAAGGCGGCGGCCAAGAAGGTGACGGTGAAGAAGGCCGGCGTGAAGAAGGCGGCGGCCAAGAAGGCGGGCCTCAAGAAGGTGGCCGGGGCCAAGAAGGCAGGCCTCAAGAAGGTGGCCGGGGCCAAGAAAGCGCCCGTGAAGGCCACCGTCAAGAAGGTGACGGCCAAGAAGGTCACGGCCAAGAAGGTGGTCCCCGTCAAGGTGACGGCCAAGAAGCTGACGGCCAAGAAGGTGACGGCCAAGAAGGTGACGGCCAAGAAGGTGACGGCCAAGAAGGTCCCCGTCACCAAGGTGACGGCCAAGAAGGCGAAGAAGGCCTAGCCCTCGGCCCGGGAGCCGTGCGTGCGGCCGAGCCCCACGTGCACGGCCCGGCCGTCGGAGAGGGTGAACCGCCGGGCGTTGCTGATGGGCCCGGCCAGCACCATCTCCTCGGCCAGCGTCTGCTCCATCACGTAGTCGCGGTGCGCGTCGAGAGCGTCGGCCACGTCGTCGGGCCCGTCGACCACCAGGTGTATGCGATCGGAGACGTGGAGGCCGGCCTCCCGGCGGAGCTCGTTCACGTGCCGCACGACGTCTCGTGCCAGCCCCTCCAGCTCCAGCTCGGGCGTCACCGTGAGGTCGACCACCACCACGCCCTGGCCCCCCGTTAGGGCCCGCCCGGCGGCCTCGTCGTGGGGCGCCAGGCGCAGCGTGCGCTCGTCCTCCTCCAGCGTGCGGCCCATCACCTCCACGGAGCCGTCCGGGTGGCGCTCCCAGTTGCCTTCCCGCACTGCCTTGATCACCTTCTGCACGTCAGGCCCGATCCGGGGACCGAGGACGGCGGGTACAACCTGGAGGACTAGGGCGGCCACCGAGCCCACGTTGGGCGACAGGACCACCTCCTTCACGTTGACCTCCTGGGCGATGAGGTCCGAGTAGGGCTCGAGCCGGGCCGCGTCGGCGGAGGCGAAGGTGAGGGAGGCCAGCGGGAGGCGGGCTCGCAGGCCCTGGGCCTTGCGGACGGAGTGAGCGGCCGAGCACACCTCACGGGCGAGGTCCATGGTCTCCACCAGTTCGGAGTCGGCGGGCAGGTCGTCCGGCGAGGGCCAGTCGCAGAGGTGGACGCTGCGTTGGCCCGTCAGCCCCCGGTAGATGTCCTCGGTGAGCAACGGCAGCAGGGGAGCCGCCACCCGGCAGAGGACCTCGAGGGTGGTGTAGAGGGTGTCGAACGCGTCCTCGGAGTCCCTGGGGCCGAGGCCCGGTGACGTCCTCCAGAAGCGGTCCCGCGACCGGCGGATGTACCAGTTGGTGAGGGCGTCGAGGAAGGACGAGACGGCGGCGCAGGCGTCGGCGATGTCGTAGGCGTCGAGGCTGGCGGTGACCCGCTCGACCAGCTGGCGGGTCTTGGCCATCACGTAGCGGTCGAGCACCCCTGTGGCGTCGGCGCGCCAGCGGGCGACGTGGCCCTCGGTGTTGGCGTACAGGGTGAAGAAGTACCAGGCGTTCCATATGGGGTGAAGGACCTGGCGCACGGTCTCGCTCACGCCCTTGCGCGAGAAGACCAGGTCCTGGCCGCGGAGGACCGGGGACGACAGCAGGAACCAGCGCACGGCGTCGGCCCCGAAGGTGGCGAACATCTCTTCTGGGTCGACGTAGTTGTGCAACCGCTTGGAGGCCTTGCGCCCGTCGTCGCCGAGGATCACGCCGTGCACCACGCACGTGCGGAAGGGAGCCGAGTCGAACAAGGCCGTGGACAGGACGTGCAGGTTGTAGAACCAGGCGCGGGTCTGGCCCACGTACTCGACGATGAAGTCGGCGGGGAAGTGGCTCTCGAACCACTCCTGGCTCTCGAAGGGGTAGTGCACCTGGGCGTACGGCATTGACCCCGACTCGAACCAGCAGTCCAGGACCTCCTCGACCCGGCGCATGGTGGAGAGCCCGCTGGGGTCGTCGGGATTGGGACGGGTGAGCTCGTCTATGCCCGGGCGGTGCAGGTCGTCGGGGCGGACGCCGAAGTCGCGCTCCAGCTCGTCAAGGCTTCCGTAGACGTCGACGCGGGGATGGCGGGGGGCGTCGCTCTTCCACACCGGGATGGGCGAGCCCCAGAAGCGGTTCCGGCTGATCGACCAGTCCCGGGCGTTCTCCAGCCACCTACCGAAGGCGCCGTCGCGGATGTGCTCGGGGACCCAGTTGATGTCCTGGTTGAGCTCGAGGGCCCGCTCCTTGATGGCGGTCACCTGCACGAACCACGAGCTCACGGCCTTGTACACGAGCGGCGTGTCCGTACGCCAGCAGTGCGGGTAGCTGTGCACGTAGGAGTCGTGGCGCACCACCGCACCCCGCTCCTTGAGGTCGCGGAGGATGGCGGCGTTGGCGTCGAAGACTTGCTGGCCCTGGTAGTCGGCCACCTCGGAGGTGAAGCGGGCCCTCTCGTCGACGGGGACCACGACCGGGATGCCGTTGGCCTCGCACACCCGCTGGTCGTCCTCGCCGAAGCCGGGAGCCATGTGGACGGCCCCCGTGCCCTCCTCCGTGCTCACGAAGTCCCCCTCCAGCACCCGGAAGGCGTTGGGAGTCCCCGCGAAGTAGTCGAAGAGGGGCCTGTAGCTCCGCCCAACCAGCTCCGAGCCCTTGACCGTGCCCACCCGGGTGGCGCCGGCCAGCTCCTTCTCGTAGCGACCGGCGGTTGCCTCACCGATCACGTAGCGCTGCCCGCCCTCCTCGAAGACGGCGTAGTCGATGTCGGGCCCCACGGCCAGGGCCAGGTTGGACGGGAGGGTCCAGGGAGTGGTGGTCCACACCAGGATCCGCTCTCCGGACTCGAGCTCGAACAACACGGTGACGGCCGGGTCCTGGCGCTCCCGGTATGCGTCGTCGAGGCGGGTCTCGAAGTTGGAGAGGGGCGTCTCGCACTCCCAGCAGTAGGGCAGCACCTTGTAGCCCTCGTAGACCAGCCCCTTCTCCCAGAGCCTCTTGAAGGCCCACAGCACGCTCTCCATGTAGGAGAGGTCGAGCGTCTTGTAGTCGCGCTCGAAGTCGACCCAGCGGGCCTGGCGGGTGACGTACGACTGCCACTCCTGGGTGTACCGGAGGACGGAGGTGCGGCACACCTGGTTGAACCGCTCGATCCCGTAGTCGTTGATGGCCACGTGGCCGGTGATGCCCAGCTCCTTCTCGGCCTCCATCTCGGCGGGCAGGCCGTGGCAGTCCCATCCGAAGCGGCGGTCCACCCGCCGCCCTCTCATGGTCTGGTACCGGGGCACGGCGTCCTTGACGTAGCCGGTGAGGAGGTGCCCGTAGTGGGGGAGGCCGTTGGCGAAAGGGGGCCCGTCGTAGAACACGAACTCGCCCTCGCCGGCCGGGTGCCGCTCGACCGAGGCGCGGAACGTGGCGTCCTCGGCCCAGAAGGTGAGCACCCGCTGCTCCAGTGCTGGAAGGTCGGGCTGGGGCGGGACATCGGGATAGGCCGGCACGGGTCCACTCTAGGAGCCGGCGTGGCCCGCTCCTTCGGCGAGCCACGGAATGCCGGAGGGCCGCTGAGCGTTCCCCTGACGCCATCCGTCCACTGAGCGGGATCGCATGGTACGGTCCCGCGCCCGGTCCACTGGGAGACATCGCTTGCCTCGAGCGCCGAGAGCCGAAGCCACCAAGAAGCGCCAGACGCGCGACAAGCGCGACCAGAAGGCGACGGCGCGCTCCTCGCCCCGCGCCAAGTCGTCGCCGAAGAAGGCTTCGCGGGCCATCAAGGCGGCCACGGCCAAGACGTCGGCCAAGCCTGCCAAGAAGGTCGCGGGGCGGCCCGCGTCCTCGGCCAAGGGCGCCGTCAAGGGCACGACCAAGGGCGCGGCCAAGGCCACGAGGAAGACGACCACGAGGACGGCGGCCAAGTCCGCGGCCAGGACCAAGGAGCAGTCGCTCGAGAAGTTCCTGCACGACCAGCGGGCCGCCCTCGAGGCCGAGCGCGCCACGTACATGGCCCAGGCCGAGGCGCTGAAGGCCGAGGCCGACCAGATGGCCCAGGAGGCTGAGCCCGGCGACGTCCAGTTCGACGACGAGTCCGGAGAGGGTGGCACCGTCAACATCGACCGGGAGCGGGACCTGGCCCTCTCGGCCCAGGCCCGGGCTGCGGTCGAGGACATAGACCATGCCCTGGCCAAGATCGCCGACCGCTCGTACGGCGCCTGCGAGCAGTGCGGCCAACCCATCCCCAGGGCCCGCCTCAAGGCCCTGCCCCAGGCCCGGCTGTGCGTCGCCTGCAAGAGCGGGGGGCTGTCCCGCCGCTGAGCTGGGCCCGTTCCACGAGGGCCAGGAGGCTGGCCGTCGTGGTGGCGGTGGCCCTGGCGGTGACCGCGGCCGACCAGCTCACCAAGGCATGGGCACTGCGGGCGCTGGACGACGGTCCCGTCCACGTCTTCGGCACCCTCAGGCTGAGCCTGTCGTTCAACACCGGGGCGGCCTTCGGCCTGGCCCGGGGCCTGGTGCCCCTCCTGATCGGGCTGGGCATCCTGCTCGTGGTCGCCCTGGTGGGCCTGGGCCGGTCGATGACCACGACCCTCGCCGGCACCTTGGCCCTGGGGCTCGTGCTCGGTGGCGCCTTCGGCAACCTGGGTGACCGCCTGTTCCGCCACCATGGCGGCGCCGTGGTCGACTTCATCGACCTCCAGTGGTGGCCGGTGTTCAACCTGGCCGACGCCGCCATCACGTGCGGTGTCCTGCTCCTGGTGGTGACGGGTTGGCGGCAACCCAGGTGACGGTCCCGGCCGCGCTGCACGGCGAGCGCGTCGACCGGGTGGTGGCCACGCTCACGGGCATGGCCCGCTCCGAGGTGGCCGCCCACGTGGCGAGCGGCGCGGTGGCGCTCAACGGGAGGCCGGTGAGAGCCCGGGCCCTGCGGGTATCGAAGGGCGACCGGCTCGAGATCGCCGTATCGGAGCGGGCGTCACCGGCCGGGCTGGAGCCCGACCCGTCCGTCGAGGTGGCCGTGGTGCACGCCGACGAGCACGTGGTCGTGGTGGACAAGGCAGGCGGGGTCGTCGTGCATCCTGGCTCGGGCCGGAGCCGAGGCACGCTGGTGCAGGGCCTGCTGGCGCGCTTCCCCGACCTGGCCGGCGTGAGCGGTGGCGAGGGCCAACGCCCCGGGATCGTCCACCGGCTGGACAAGGGGACGTCGGGGTTGATGGTTGTGGCCCGAAGCGCTGACGCCTACCGCTCTCTCGTCGAGCAGCTCCGGAGCCGGACCGTCGACCGCCGGTACCTGTGCCTGGTGTGGGGGGAGCTCCAGGAGCGGGCCGGCATGGTCGACGCCCCGGTGGGCCGGTCCGGCTCGGACCGCACCCGCATGGCCGTGTCGGCGGGCGGACGCCCGGCCCGCACCCGCTTCCACGTACTCGAGGGCCTGAGCGAGGCGGGCGTCTCCCTCCTCGAGTGCCGGCTGGAGACGGGGCGGACCCACCAGGTGCGGGTCCACCTGTCCTCCATCGGCCATCCAGTGGTGGGCGACGATCGCTACGGTGGCGGCCGCCCGGGCCTGGCGGCCCCTCGGCCATTCCTCCACGCCCACCAGCTCTCGTTCCGCCACCCGGGCACCGGCGAGAAGGTGAGCTACTCGTCGGCCCTCCCACCCGACCTGTCGGCCGTGCTGGCCGAGGCCAGGAGACGGGCTACGGAACGTCCGTCCTGGCCCAGCCCCGGGCCCGGTTGACCATGTCGGTCAAGGTGAACGAGTCGAGGTACGAGCGCATCCGGCGCCCCACGTCGGACCACACGTCCAGCAGCACGCACTGGCCCTCGTGGTCGCAGGCGCCGTCCTGGTGCGGTTGCCCGAAGTCCCCGGCCACGATGGGCCCGTCCACGGCGCTGACGATCTGGCCCAGGGTGATCTCGGCCGGGTGGCGGGCCAGGACGTAGCCTCCTCCGACGCCCCGCTTGGAGCGGACCAGCCCGGCTCCCTTCAGGGCCAGCAGGATCTGCTCCAGGTAGGGCTGGGGCAGCCCGGTCCGCTCGGCGATGTCGCGCACCGATGTGGGCGTGCCTCCCTCGTCGTGTAGGGCCAACGAGAGCAGCGCCCGACTGGCGTAGTCGCCCCGCGTCGAGACCTTCACGACCCAATGCTAGGGCTCCCGGTCTCCCGTCGGGCGCCTTTTGCCACCACGCACCACCTGGCGACGGCTTCGATGTGCCGAGCGACTGTCCGTGGTCATAAGGTCCCCGTCAATGGCTCCCGACCCCGAGCCCGTCCTGCCCGACTACGGGGGAGCCTGCCTGCCGTCGCTGGTGCCGGCCCTGCTGGACCGAGAGGGACCACCCCCGGCCTGGCTCCCGGAGCCGGTGCAGGGCTCCCGCCAGGTCGTGCTCTTCGTGCTCGACGGGCTGGGTTGGGAGCAGCTGCGCGGGCGGCCCCACCTGGCGCCCACCCTGGCCGGCATGGTGGGCAGGCCGATAACCACCGTGGCACCCTCCACCACCGCCGCCGCCCTCACCTCCATCACCACGGGCCTCCCACCGGCCGCCCACGGGGTCATGGGCTACCGGGTCCAGGTGGCGAGGGGCGAGGTCATGAACGTCCTGCGCTGGACCACGACCCGCGGTGACGCCCGCGAGACCGTCCCCCCCGAGAAGTTCCAGCCCCACGTGGCCTTCGCCAACTCCGGAGCGCCGGTGGTCACCAGGGCGGAGTTCGCCACCACCGGCTTCACCGCCGCCCACCTCTCCGGTACCCGGATGCACGGCTGGCGGGTGCCGTCGGCCATGGTGGTGGAGGTGCGGCGCCTGCTCCAGCACGGTGAGCCCTTCGTGTACGCCTACTACGACGGGGTGGACAAGGTGGCCCACGAGCGGGGGTTCGGCGAGCACTACGACGCCGAGCTGGCGGCAGCCGACCGGCTGGTGGGCGACTTGGCCGACGCGCTCCCCCCCGGCGCCGTGCTCGTGGTCACCTCCGACCACGGCCAGGTGCACGTGGGCGAGTCCGTCCTCACCCTGGACCCGGAGGTGAGCGACGGCGTCGAGCTCCTGTCGGGAGAGGGCCGCTTCCGGTGGCTGCACGCCCGCCCCGGTGCCGCCGCCGGCCTCTTGGAGGAGGCACGGGACCGTTACGGCGACGTGGCTTGGGTGCGGAGCCGGGATGAGCTCGTGGAGGAGGGCTGGTTCGGGGCGAGGCCCGCGCCCGAGATAGAGCGCCGGCTGGGCGACGTGGCCCTCGTCGCCTTCGAGCCGGTGGCCTTCTTCGACCCAGCCGACCCCGGTGAGGCGCGGATGGTCTGCCGCCACGGGTCGCTGACCCCGGCCGAGTCGTGGGTCCCGCTGCTGGCCCTCGACCCCTCGACTGGACGAGGATGGGTTAGTGGAAGGCCCTGAGGTCCACCGCCCCGAGCCAGAGCTGGTGGACCGGGCCGCTCCCCCCTATCCCGATGCCGGGGAGAGTGTCGAGCGGCCGGCCCGGGTCATGCGCATCGGGTCCATGACCAAGCAGCTGCTGGAGGAGGTCCGCCAGGCCCCGCTCGACGAGGCCGGCCGCAAGCGCCTCCGCGACATCTACCAGAGCTCCGTCGACGAGCTGTGCCAGGTGCTTTCCCCCGAGCTGCAAGAGGAGCTGAGCCGGGTGATGCAGCCCTTCGAGACGGCGTCCACCCCCAGCGAGAGCGAGCTGCGCATAGCGCAAGCCCAGCTGGTGGGGTGGCTGGAGGGGCTGTTCCACGGCATCCAGGCCACTCTCTTCGCCCAGCAGATGGCGGCCCGCGCGCAGCTGGAGGAGATGAAGCGGGGCCTGCCGCCCGCCCCTGAGGACGCGGGCCGAGTGGGCCGCCAGCCCGGCTACCTGTAGGGCGGGGGGTCGTCCCGCAGCGCCGGGGCAGGGGAGGGCGGCGCTTCCAATGGCCCCTCCGGCGCTGGTAGCCTGCGAATCACATCGCTGTAAGCCCCGAGAGGGATAGTGACCGCATCGTTCGCCCACCTGCACGTGCACACCGAGTTCTCCATGCTCGACGGCGCGGCCAGGGTGAAGGACGTGGTCGGCGCAGCCGTGGCGGACGGCCAGCCCGCCATCGGCATAACCGACCACGGGAACATGTACGGCGTCCTCGACTTCTACAAGGAGTGCCGGTCACACGGCGTGAACCCGGTGATCGGCACCGAGGCGTACATGGCCGCCAACAGCCGCCAGGAGCGCCCGGTCAGGAGGGGACGCATCGACGACACCGGCGGCGACGGGGAGGGGGACGAGAAGCTCTACTACCACCTCACCCTCCTGGCCGAGAACGACCTGGGCTACCGCAACCTGATGAAGCTCTCCAGCGCCGCCTACCTGGAGGGCTACTACCACAAGCCACGCGTCGACTGGGAGCTGCTGGCCCGCTACCACCAGGGTGTCATCGCCACCACCGGGTGCCTGGGCAGCGTGGTGCTCCAGGCTCTTCTCCGGGGTGACCTCGAGCAGGCCACGGCGCTGGCTGGCCGTCTCCAGGACATCTTCGGCAGGGACAGCCTGTTCGTGGAGCTGCAGGACCACGGCCTCGACAACCAGCGCAAGACCAACCCGCAGCTAGTCGACATGGCCAGGCGGCTCGGGGCGCCCCTTCTCGCCACCAACGACAGCCACTACACCCGCCGGGAGGACGCCGTGGCCCACGACGCCCTCCTGTGCGTGCAGACCGGCGCCACCCTTGCGGACGACAAGCGCTTCCGGTTCGAAGGCGACCAGCACTACCTGAAGACGGCAGCCGAGATGCGCCACCTCTTCCGGGAGGTCCCGGAGGCGTGCGACAGCACCCTGCACATCGCCGAGCGCTGTCACGTCGACATCGAGTTCGGCAATCCGAAGCTGCCCCACTTCCCGCTGCCGGACGGGTTCTCCTCGGAGGCCGGGTATCTCCGCCACCTCACGTTCGAGGGCGCCCGGCAGCGCTACCGCGACCCGCTGCCCGCACCCGTCGCCGGGCGCCTCGAGGCGGAGCTAGCCGTAATCGCGGACATGGGCTTCTCCGCCTACTTCCTCGTGGTCTGGGACCTCATACGCCACGCCCGGGAGAAGGCCATCCGGGTGGGGCCGGGCCGGGGATCGGCGGCCGGGTGCTGCGTCGCCTACTGCCTGCACATCGTCCACCTCGACCCCCTGGCCCACGACCTGCTGTTCGAGCGCTTCCTCAACGCGGGCCGCAAGCAGATGCCCGATATCGACATGGACTTCGACGAGCGCCACCGTGGCGAGGTGATCCGCTACGCGGCCGAGCGCTATGGCTGGGACCACGTGGCCCAGATCGTCACCTTCTCGACCATCAAGGCCAGGGCCGCAGTGCGGGACGCGGCCCGGGTCCTCGGCTACCCATACGCCGTGGGGGACAAGGTGGCCAAGGCCATGCCGCCGCTGATCATGGGCCGGGACACGCCGCTCTACGCCTGCCTCGAGCCCAGCCCCGGCTTCGCCGACGGCTACAAGATGGCTGGCGGGCTGCGGGACATGTACGCCACCGACCCCGACGCCCGAAAGGTCATCGACGTGGCCAAGGGCCTCGAGGGCCTGCGTCGTCAGGACGGCATCCACGCCGCCGCCGTGGTGATCACCGACCAGCCCCTGACCGAGCACCTCCCCATCCAGCGCAAGCCCGAGCCGGGCGGCGACCCTTCCGAGGCACCGATCGTCACCCAGTACGAGATGCACGGCGTAGAGGAGCTGGGCCTGCTGAAGATGGACTTCCTCGGCCTGCGCAACCTCAGCGTCATCGAGCGGGCCCTGGACCTGGTCGAGGAGTCGGTCGGGCGGCGCCCCGACATCGACGGCATCCCCCTCGATGACGAGGCGACGTTCGAGATGCTGCGCCAAGGGCGGTCGGTGGGCGTCTTCCAGCTCGAGGGGGGGGCCATGCGGTCACTGATGAGGGCCTTGGCCCCCACCTGCTTCGACGACGTGGCCGCCCTGGTGGCGCTGTACCGCCCCGGTCCCATGGCGGCCAACATGCACAACGACTACGCCGACCGGAAGAACGGCCGGAAGCCCATCCGGTGCCTCCACCCCGACCTCGAGGACCTGCTCTCGGACACCCAGGGGCTCATGATCTACCAGGAGCAGATGATGCGGGTGGCCCAGCGCTTCGCCGGCTACTCGTTGGAGGAGGCCGACAACCTCCGCAAGGCGTGCGGAAAGAAGATCCGCGCCCTCATCGCCGAGGAGCGGGTCAAGTTCGTGGAGGGCTGCGAGCGCAGGGGGTACGGCGGCGGGCTGGGCACCAAGCTGTTCGACCAGATCGAGCCCTTCGCCGACTACGCCTTCAACAAGAGCCACGCCTACGCCTACGGGCTGGTCGCCTACCAGACGGCGTGGCTCAAGGCCAACCACCCGGTGGAGTACATGGCCGCCCTGCTCACCTCGGTGAAGGACGACAAGGACAAGACGGCCGTGTACCTGGCCGAGTGCCGCTCTCTCGGGATCCAGGTGCTCGTCCCCGACGTGAACCTTTCCAGTTCCGAGTTCTCGGCCACCGAAGGCAGCATCCCCTTCGGCCTGTCCGCCGTCCGCAACGTCGGCGTGGGCCTGGTCGAGCGCATCGTCGCCGAGCGCGAGGCCAACGGGCCCTTCGCCGACTTCTACGACTTCTGCGACAGGGTTGACCCGTTCGTGCTCAACAAGCGGTCGCTCGAGTCGCTGATCAAGGCGGGGGCGTTCGACTCCCTTGGCCACCCCCGCCGGGGGCTGTGCCAGGTCTTCGAGCAGGTGGTCGACCGCACCCTGGCCCGCCGGCGAAGGGAGTCGGAGGGACAGTTCGACCTCTTCTCCGCCGGGGCCGGCGGGGACGGGGCGGGCCCGGACGCCGGCGAGCGGGTACCCATCCCGGCCAGCGAGTTCGACAAGGCCCAGAAGCTGGCCTTCGAGAAGGAGATGCTCGGCCTGTACGTCAGCGACCACCCGCTGATGGGTGCCGAGGCCGCCCTCAGGCGCCACGCCGACGCCTCGATCGCCGAGCTTCGGGACCTCCACGAGGGAGACGTGCGCTGGGTGGGGGGCGTGATCACCAACGTGGTGCGGCGCTACACCAAGAAGGGTGACCTCATGGCCACCTTCCACCTCGAGGACCTGGCCTCCGCCATCGAGGTGTGGGTGTTCCCCCGGGTCATGCAGGAGTACGGGCACCTGCTGGCCGAGGACGTGGTGGCCTGCATCCGGGCCCGGCTCGACACCCGGGAGGAGCAACCCAAGCTCACCTGTCTCGAGGTCAAGTGCCCCGACCTGGCCACCCAGAGCGACCACGAGCTGCGCATCACCGTGCCGACCGGAGCGCTGAGCGACTCCCTCGTTGTCCAGCTCAAGGGCGTCCTGGCCGACCACCCCGGGCCCACGGCGGTGTGCCTGAGCGTCGGCTCCAAGGTCATCCGCCTGCCTCCGGCGTTCAACGTGCACGCCGGCAACGGGCTGCATGCCGAGCTCAAGGCGCTCTTGGGAGCCAGCTGCCTGGTCGACTAATCTTCAGGGCTCATGGCGATCCAGGTCGACACCAAGGACTGCACATCCCTGAGCGACGCCGAGCTGGGTGAGATGGCCGACATCTGCGCCGACGGTCCTGCCAACTACGACGTCGGCCTGCTGTCCAAGCAGCGGGAGGAGTGGGTGCTCAACACCCAGGCCCGCGAGAACGGCAAGCTGTCCGGCTTCTCCTTCTGCACGCTGGAGCGCATTGGTGGGACGCCTTGCCTGCTGGTGGGCCTGGCGTCGGTGCGGCGGGCCGCCAAGCGGGACGCCGTCCTCAAGGCGCTGATGGCCGACCAGTACCGCCGGGCCCTGCTGGCTTTCCCCGACGAGGACGTGCTGATCGGCACCCGCTTCATCGACCCGGCCGGTTTCCAGGCCTTCAAGGGGCTGCAGGACGTCGTGCCGCGGCCCGGCCACAAGGCCACGGGCGAGGAGAGGGCCTGGGGCCGCCGCCTGGCCAAGCGGTTCGGCGCCGAGAACCGAATCGACGACCGCTCGTTCGTGGTCAAGGGCAACGGGAACGCCTGCGGCGTGCTCGACCACGAGGCCCTCAAGCCGGAGGGCACCGATCCCGAGGTCGCGGCGCTGTTCTCGGGCCTCGACCGCAGCCTGGGCGACACGGTCATCGCCTTCGGCTGGGCCATGGCCGAGGACCTGGCCGAGGGCAAGCTCGGCAGGTAGCTCCCAGCCGGGCCCAGCGCACGGCCGGGGGCCGCGGCTCGGTGGACTAGCCGAGCTGGGCCAGCAGGTCCTCGGGGCTCGACACTGGGGCCTTGCAGGCGTAGCCCTGGCACACGTAGGCCAGGCCGTCCTCACGCTGCTCCCACAGCGGCGAGTCGTAGGGCTCCCCCCAGGCAAGCACGGCGTTGGGAAGGTAGCGGGACTGCACGGCCCGGACCAGGTCGGGCCGGTCGCCCACCACGGCGACCTCGGTGGTGCCGCTCACCACCAGGTCCACGGCACCGAGCAGGTGGGCGAAGGCGCTCGGGTGCCGGTCCAGCGGGTCGGCCAGCAGGCGCAGCACCGACTCGGCATGGTCGGCGTAGGCCTGGTTGCCGGTGAGGGCGGCCAGGCGAAGCAGGGCGGTGGCGGCCACGGAGTTGGCCGAGGGGGTGGCCCCGTCGAGGAGGTCCTTGTGGCGCACCACCAGCCGCTCTGCGTCGTGCCCGGTGGTGAAGAAGCCGGAGCTGGCCGACGCGGAGCCCCCGGTGTCGGCGAACAGCTCGATCAAGGTGTCGGCAGCCTCCCGCGCCTCCCCGATCCAACGGGCTCGCCCGGTGGCCTCGGCCAGCCGGACGAAGGTGTCCACCAGCCAGGCGTGGTCCACGGCGTAGGCGAGGTGGCGGGCGCCCCCGGCCCGCTGCCAGGAGCGAAGCCAGCGCCCGTCGGGGCGCCTGAGGGCGTCCAGGAGGAACTCCGCCGTGGCCGTCGCCGCCTCCAGCCAGTCGTCCCGGCCCAGGGCCGCGCCCGCCTCGGCGAGGGATGAGACGAACATGGCGTTCCACTCGGTTAGGACCTTGTCGTCGAGCCCGGGACGGACCCGCTCCTGGCGGACCCGGAACAGGCGCTGACGGGCGGCTTCGACCTCCGGCGGCCTCAGCAGGTCGCCCCGCACGGGCCGATGGAGGATGTTGGTCGCCTCGAAGTTGCCGCCTCGGGTCACGCCGTACCACTCGGCCGCCTCGGGCCCGCCCACCTGGAGCACCTCGTCCATGGCCCAGACGTAGAACTTGCCCTCCTCACCTTCGGAATCGGCGTCCTCGGCCGAGGAGAGGCCGCCCTCGGGCTGGTGGAGGTCGCGGAGCACGTAGCCCACCGTCTCTTCCACCACCTGACGGAAGCGCTCATGGCCCGTGACCTGCCAGGCGTGCAGGTAGGCGCGCACCAGCCCGGCCTGGTCGTAGAGCATCTTCTCGAAGTGGGGCACCATCCAGAAGGCGTCCACGGAGTAGCGGTGGAACCCTCCGCCGAGGTGGTCGTAAAGGCCCCCGGAGGCCATGGCGTCGAGTGAGCTCACCGCCATCTCGAGGGACTCCTCGGAGCGGTAGTGGTCGTGTGCCCGCAGCACGAGCTCGAGGTTGGCGGGCGTCGGGAACTTCGGCGCCCTGCCGAACCCGCCCCACTCCTTGTCGTACGACGCGGCCAGGGACTGGTAGCCCTTCTCCAGCAGGGACGGGCCCAGCTCGCCTCCTCCCTCCGAGAGCAGGGCCGACTGGGCCTGGATCACCGACGAGACCTGGTCGGCCTGGCCCAGGACCTGGTCCCGCCGCTCCCGCCAGGCCTGGTCCACGGCCCGCATGAGGTCCACAAAGCCGGGCCGCCCCAGCTTGGAGGTCTTGGGGTAGTAGGTGCCGCCGAAGAAGGGCCGGCCGTCGGGGGTGAGGAACACGGTCATGGGCCATCCCCCCTGTCCGGACAGGGCCTGCACCGCCTCCATGTAGACCGCGTCGACGTCGGGGCGCTCCTCCCGGTCGACCTTGACGTTGACGAACAGCTCGTTCATCACCTCGGCCACCTCGGGGTCCTCGAACGACTCGTGGGCCATCACGTGGCACCAGTGACAGGCCGAGTAGCCCACCGACAGGAGGACGGGCTTGTCCTCCTCGGCGGCTCGCCGGAAGGCCTCTTCGCCCCAGGCGTACCAGTCGACCGGGTTGTCCTGGTGCTGGCGGAGGTACGGGCTGGTCTCGTTGGCCAAGCGGTTCATCGGGGCGAGCCTAGGTCGCTGCTCCGAGCCGGCTGGGTCGTGGGGATCAAGCCGGGCCCGGCGCCGGCCGATAGTGCAGTGTGACCCTGTCTTCGTCGCGGGACGCCACCCCCGTCCCGCCTGGGGAGGAGTCCCTCCACGAGGTCCACGAACGGTTCGAGGCCGCCTTCGGCGGCCTCCTCATCGGGATAGGCCTGCTCAGTGCCCGGGAGGGGTCGCTGGGCCGCTTCCTGAGGGCCAACCGGGCCCTGTGCCAGATCCTGGGCTACACCGAGGAGGAGCTGCGGGAAAGGGACCTGCAGTCCCTCACCCACCCCGACGACGCCGACGCCACCCTCTTCTGCATGGAGCAGATGGCCCAGGGCCGCATCGGCTCCTTCCAGTCCGAGAAGCGCCAGGTGCACGCCGACGGGCACGTGGTCCACGTCGACCTGAGCGCCACCGCGCTGTCCGACGACGACGGGAGGACCTCGTGGCTGCTCGTCCAGGTGGACGACGTCACCGAGCGCAAGCAGTCGGAGGAGGCCGCCAGGCGCTCGACGGAGCTGCTGCGGCTGCTCGAGGTGGTGGCGGAGGCGGCCAACCAGGCCCGCCGCCCCGAGGAGGCGCTCCAGACCGCGCTGGACCAGATCTGCGCCTACACGGGCTGGCCGGTGGGCCACGTCCACGTGCGGTCCGAGGAGGAGGCCGGGGACGCGGTCTCCTCGGGGATCTGGCACGTCGACGACCCGGGCCGCTACGAGGAGCTCCGTCTGGCCACGTCGGCGACCCGGGTGGGAGCCGGCGTGGGCCTGCCCGGGCGGGTGCTGGACAGCGGCGAGCCGGTATGGGTACCGGACGTGAGCAGCCAGGTCGGTGTGGCCGGGGCGGAGCCGTACGGCGACGTGGGGGTGAGGGCAGCCTTCGCCTTCCCCGTCCTGGTGGGCAGCGAGGTCGCCGCCGTCATCGAGTTCTTCTCTGCCGAGGAGGCCGAGCCGGACGAGGAGCTGCTCGACGCCATGTCGCAGATCGGCGTGCAGCTGGGACGGGTCATAGAGCGCCACCGGGCCGAGGCCGCCCTGCGGGCCAGCGAGGAGCACAGCCGGCGCATCGTCGAGACGGCCAACGACGCCTTCGTGGGCATGGACGCCTCCGGCCGCATCACCGAGTGGAACAGCCAGGCCGAGGCCACCTTCGGGTGGACCGCGGCCGAGGCCATCGGCCGGTCGATGGCCGAGACCATCATCCCGGAGCGCTACCGGGAGCTGCACCGGCGGGGCCTCGAGCACTTCCTGGCGACGGGCGAGGGACCGGTGCTGCAGAGGCGGGTCGAGCTGTCCGCCCTCCGCCGAGACGGCGAGGAGTTCCCCGTGGAGCTGTCCATCTGGGCGACCGAGAGCGACGGCGACGACGCCCCTTACTTCAACGCCTTCATCCGCGACGTGACCGAGCAGAAGTGGGCCCAGGAGCAGCTCACCAAGGAGCGCGAGCTGCGGGACGCGGTGCTGGACAGCCTGGAGGAGGCGATCGTCGTCTGCGACGAGGAGGGGAACCTCACCTTGTCCAACCGGGCCGCCCGCGAGTTCTACGGGCTCCCCGAGACCGCTGGCAGCCCCGAGACGTGGGGCAAGGACTACGAGCTGCTCCGCCCCGACGGCACCTCGCTCGACACCGACGAGATCCCCCTCTTGCGGGCCCTCGACGGCGAGAGGGTGCGCAGCCTCGAGCTGCTGTTCCGGGCCAACGGGGGCGAGAGGCGTGCCGTCGTCGTCAACGGCCAGCCCATGTTCGACGTCACCGGCCGGAAGCTGGGCGCGGTGGTGGCCATGCACGACATCAGCGCCCAGCGGGCGGCCGAGGAGGACCTGGCCCACAGCGTCATGCACGACTCGGTCACCGGGCTTCCCAACCGGACGCTTTTCCTCGACCGCCTGAGCCAGGCCCTGGAACGCAACGCCCGGGGCCGGCGGTCTCCCGGGCGGTCGGTGGGGGTCCTCTTCGTGGACGTCGACCGCTTCCGGACCGTCAACGAGGACTTCGGGCACGAGGCAGCCGACCAGCTCCTGGTGGTCCTGGCCCGCCGTCTCCAGGCGGCCATGCGCCCCGCCGACACGGCGGCCCGCCTGGGAGACGACGAGTTCGGGGTGGTGGTCGAGGACGTGATCGGCGAGAGGGGCGCCGAGGAGCTCGCCAGCCGGGTCCACGCCGCAATGAGCGGCCGCACCGAGCTCGAGTCCGGCGAGCTGTCGGTCACCGTCAGCATCGGCGTGGTGATCGCCGCGGACGAGAGCCGACGGCCCGAGGAGCTGGTCCGGGACGCCGAGGCCACCATGTGGCGGGCCCGCGCGCGGGGCGGCGACCGCTTCGAGTTCTTCGAAGAGGAGATCCGGGTGGCCGCCCTGCGACGGGCCGAGACGGAGCGGGCGCTGCGCCGGGCCGTCGACAATGAGGAGCTCAGCCTCGTGTACCAGCCCGAGATGTCCCTCGACAGCGACCGGATCATGGGCGTCGAGGCGCTCTTGCGCTGGGAGCATCCCGACCTCGGGACGGTGTCGCCCATGGACTTCGTCCCCCTGGCCGAGGAGACGGGCCTCATCGTCCCCATCGGCAACTGGGTCATCGAGGAGGGCTGCCGGCAGTGGGCCCGGTGGCGGGCCGAGCTGACGGACCACCCTCCCCCCCTGATGTCGGTGAACGTGTCGGGCCGCCAGTTCGACGAGAGGCTGGTGGCAGGAGTCCGCTCCGCCCTCGAGGAAGCCGACATGGACCCTGCCGCGCTGTGCCTGGAGGTCACCGAGAGCGCCGTCATGGACGACGTGGAGGCCGCCATCGGGATCCTCGGCGAGCTCAAGTCGCTGGGTGTGAAGCTGGCGCTCGACGACTTCGGCACCGGCTACTCCTCCCTCGCCTACCTGAAGCGGCTCCCTCTGGACATCGTCAAGATCGACCGCGCCTTCGTGGCCGGCCTCGGGCGGGACCTGGAGGACACGGCCATCGTCGCCGCTGTCATGGGCATGGCCCACGCCCTGGACCTGAGCGTGGTGGCGGAGGGCGTGGAGACCGAGAGCCAGCTGGCGGGGTTGCGCCGGATGGGGTGCGAGTACGCCCAGGGGTACTACTTCGCCCGCCCCGAGCCGGCCGAGGCCATCGCCGAGATGCTCACAGGCGTGCGGACGGCCTGGCCCTCGCCGCCCAGCACCGCCTTGGACGGGGAACGCCCGGCGGCGGCGTCGACGAGGGCAGACCGGGTGATCGTGGCCGCGGAGCCCTCCGACGTGGTGCAGCTGGCCGCCATGAGCCTGGCCACGGCCGGCTTCGAGGTGCACCGTGCGTCCACCGGAGCGGAAGCCCTGGCCATGGCGGGCGTGATGGAGCCCGACTGCGTGGTCATCGACGTCCAGCTGCCCGACCGCAGCGGGTTCGGCGTGTGCCGGGCCCTCCGGCTGGAGGCGTCGACGGCCGACTGCACAATCGTCATGCTGGCCACCCACGCCGAGGCCGCCGACAAGGTCCGGGCCTTCTCGGTGGGTGCCGACGACTACATCGTCAAGCCGGTGGCGCCGAGGGACCTGGTCAGCCGGGTCCGGGCCGCGGTACGGCGCCGACGGGAGCTGTCGTAGGCCGCCGGTTCCGTCCTGTTCCCGACGCCCGAGCCGCGGCCCTCATCCTCCTTCTCGCGGCGGCGTCCTGACCTTGCCGGAGGTCTTGCCGGAGGTCTTGCCGGAGGCCGTGCGTGGGACCTCGTCCACCAGCACCACCTCCTTGGGGGCGGCGAAGGCCGGCAGGGCGGTCTTGGCCTGGCTCCGCAGGGCCGCCAGAGTGGGAGGGGTCCCCGGCCGGCGGGGCACCACGAAGGCCACCACCCGCTGGCCCCACTCGGGATCGGGGCGGCCGGCCACGGCCACGTCGGCCACCTCGGGGTGGTGGCGCAGGACCTGCTCGACGCGGTGCGGCATCACCTTCTCGCCTCCGGTGACGATGACGTCGGCCATCCGCCCCTCGACGTGCACCCGCCCGCCGGTCACCGAACCCATGTCCCCTGTGGCCAGCCAGCCTCGGGCGTCCTTGGGATCGTTGCCGTCCCGATAGCAGCGCAGCAGCGTCGGACCGCGGAGGTGGAGCTGCCCCTGCTCGTCGGCCCGCGCCTCCACCCCGTCGAGCGGCTCGCCGTCGTGCACCACGCCACCGCAGCTCTCGGTCAGCCCGTAGGTGTGGACCACGTTGGGCCCGCGGGGGCGCCAGTCGGCCCCGCCCCCGGCCAGCACGACCCGGAACCGGGACGCCTTCAGCCCGCGGTCGAGCATGGTCGGCACCACGGACACCAGCGTGGCCGGGCTGCGGTCGACGGCCTCGGCGTCGAAGCCGGGGTGGACCTCGAGGGGCGTCCCGGTGATCACCGCCCGGGTCACCACCCCCAGCCCCCCCACGTAGGCGAGAGGGAGGCAGGCCAGCCACCGGTCACGGGACGGGTCCACCTCCAGGCGGCGCGACACGGCCAGCGCCGCGGCCCGCACCGCGTCGTGGGTCAGGACCACGGCCTTGGGCGGCCCGGCCGTGCCGCTCGTGGCCACCACCAGGGCGTCGCCGTCCTCCACTGGGTCCAGGGGCCTGGCTGCGGCCAGCACCTGGGCCCGGGCCGGGCCGGGGAGGCGGGGATCCAGAGGGAACACGGCGTCGCCCCGGTCCCAGGCCGCTCGCAGGGCCTCCACGAACTCCGGCGTGCCGTGGGCCTCGAGGACGGCCAGCGAGGGCACATGGGTAGGGTAGCCAGGCCATGAGCGACGACCCCCGTCCGGAGTCCCCCGTGCCGGCGTGGACGGCGGCGGGCACGTACGGGGACATCCGCTACGAGACGGCCGAGGGAATGGCCAAGATCACGATCTGCCGGCCCGAGGTGCGCAACGCCTTCCGCCCCCAGACGGTGGCCGAGCTGTCCGACGCCTTCCACCGGGCCCAGGACGACCCGGTCGTGGGCGTGGTCATCCTCACCGGAGAGGGGCCGCTGGCCTTCTGCTCGGGCGGCGACCAGCGCACCCGGGGGGATGACGGGTACATGGGCGACGACGAAGTGGCCCGCAGGGGGATCGGCCGCCTCAACGTGTTGGACCTGCAGGTCCAGATCCGCCGTTGCCCCAAGCCCGTGGTCGCCATGGTGGCCGGCTACGCCATAGGCGGTGGGCACGTGCTCCACGTGGTGTGCGACCTCACCATCGCCGCCGACAACGCCCGCTTCGGCCAGACCGGCCCCAGGGTGGGCTCGTTCGACGGCGGCTACGGATCGGGACTGCTGGCCCGCGTCGTGGGCCAGAAGAGGGCAAGGGAGATCTGGTTCCTGTGCCGCCAGTACGACGCCCGCCAGGCCCTGGACATGGGCCTGGTCAACGCCGTGGTGCCCCTAGAGCGCCTCGAGGAGGAGACGGTGGCGTGGTGCCGGGAGATGCTCGCCCTGTCGCCCCTGGCTCTGCGCCTGCTGAAGGCGTCCATGAACGCCGCCGACGACGGCCTGGCCGGCATCCAGCAGCTGGCCGGCGACGCCACCCTCCTCTTCTACATGAGCGAGGAGGCGCAGGAGGGCCGGGACGCTTACATGGAGAAGCGCCGCCCCGACTTCTCCCGGTTCCCCCGCCGCCCGTGACCTCGCCGTCGGAGTGGGTGGCCGGGGCCCGGCCTCGCACCCTGCCCGCCGCGGTGGTCCCGGTGGCGGTGGGCACGGC
>JALYHE010000238.1 GCA_030776705.1 Actinomycetota bacterium
CCAGTGAGCGCCGGCGTGCCGGTCGACGTCCCAGGCCAGGGCGTGCGGGCCGTCCTCGAGCGTCAGGCGGCCCGGCTGGGCCGCCGGCCCTTCATGGTGCTCCCCGACGCCTCCTTGACCTACTCCGACGCCGACGAGGTGGCCAACCGGGGCGCCGGCGTGCTGGCCCAACTAGGGGTGGGCACTGGCGACACCGTCATGGCGTACTGCGGCAACGGCCTGCCCATGGTGGCCACGTGGCTGGCGTGCATGAAGCTGGGAGCGGTGTTCATGCCCGTGAACACCCTGCTGAGCGGGGGCCCGCTGCGCCACGTCATGGGCCACTCGGGGGCGGCCGTGCTGGTGTGCGACGCGACGCTCCACCCCCACGTCGAGGCCATAGGCGAGGGCCTCCCCGACCTGCGCACCGTCCTGGTCTCCGGCAAGCCAGCGCCGAGGGCACTGTCATTCGAGGCCAGCCTGGAGGAGACGCCGCCGGTGCCGCCTCCTCCCCTCGCCGACGACCCGGGCGCTCCGGCCAAGCTCGTCTACACCTCCGGCACCACGGGCAGCTCGAAGGGCGTGGTGTGGAGCCGGGCCTGCGAGGTGACGTGGGCCCACTGCTACAACGAGGAGCTGCTGGAGCTGGGCCAGGACGAGGCCACCTACTGCTGCCTGCCCCTGTACCACGTCACCTGCCAGGGCACGGCCCTGGCCACCATGGTGGCCGGGGCTCGCATCACCGTGGACGACCGCTTCCGCCCCTTCACCTTCTGGGAGCGGGTGCGCCGGGCCGAGGCCCAGGCCTTCACCTTCGTGGGCACCATCCTGTCGGTGCTGGCCCGCCTGCCCCCCGAGCCCGACGACGCCGACAACCCGGTCCGGCGCATCCTGGGATCGGCGGCCCCCGCCGACCGGTGGAGGGAGATCGAGCGCCGCTTCGACCTCGAGGTAGTCGACGTGTGGGGCCAGACCGAGACGGCCTCGTGCTGGACCCGCCCGGTGCAGCTGCCGCAGCGACCGGGCACGGTGGGCCGGCCCAGCCCCCGCTTCGAGGCCCGCATCGTGGGCGAGTCGGGCGAGGAGCTCGGACCCGAGGCCCAGGGGGAGCTGTGGATCCGGCCCCTCCGACCCCACGTCATGTTCGAGGGCTACCGGGCCGACGACGGCTGCGTCGTGGCGCCATGGACCGAGGATGGGTGGTACCGCACCGGGGACCTCATGGTGCGCCGCGCCGACGGCGACCTCGTCTTCGTGGGTCGCCTCCGCGACGCCATTCGCCGGCGGGGCGAGATGATCTGCGCCGCCGACGTGGAGACGGCGGCCCTGGCCCATCCCGGTGTCCTCGAGGCGGCGGCGGTGGGAGTGCCGGCCGACGAGGGCGTCGAGGAGGAGATAAAGCTCTGCGCCGTGCCCCAGCCGGGCGCCGCCCTCGAGCCGGGCGCCTTCCACTCCTTCCTCCGCCACCGGCTCCCGGCGTTCATGGTGCCCCGCTTCATCGACGTCCGAGACGACCTTCCCAAGACGGCCACCACCAGGGTCCAGAAGTACCGGCTGAGGGAGGAGGGCGTGACCGGGGCGTGGGACGCGCGCCGCCCCCGTTCCTCGGCGGGCGGGTAGTCAGGCGTTCAGCACCCGCTCGAGCACCTGGGCCTTGAGGCGGACGAAGTGGGGATCGGACAGCGTGGCCCGGCCCCGCTCCTCGCCCAGGTCGACGTCGAGCGTCTCCACCACCCGGCCAGGCCGGGGAGAGAGCATCCCCAGCCGGTCGCCGAGGAGCAGCGCCTCGTCCACGTCGTGGGTCACCAGGACCACCGTGGTGGGCCGGTCGACCAGCAGGCCCCGCAGCCACTCGTGCATGCGGAGGCGGGTCTGGGCATCCAGCGCGCCGAAGGGCTCGTCCAGCAGGAGCACCGGCGGCCGGTTGGCCAGGACCTGGGCGATGGCGGCCCGCTGGCGCATGCCTCCCGACAGCTCCCGGGGCAGCGAGTCACCGAAGCCGGCCAGACCGGTCGCCTCGACCAGCTCGTCGACGGCGGCGTCCACCTCCTCCCGACCGGCCCGACGGGGGCCGAAGGCCAGGTTCTTCCGCACCGACAGCCACGGGAAGAGGGTGCCGGCCTGGGCCACCATGCCCCGCTCGGGGGAGGGCCCCCGCACCGGTTCTCCGGCCAGCTCCACGGTGCCGGCGTCGGGCTCCTCGAACCCGGCCAGCACCCGGAGCAGGGTGGACTTGCCGCAGCCGCTCGGGCCCAGCAGGGCCAGCACCTCGCCCGGGCTCACGGCCAGGTCGATGCCATCCAGCACGAGCACCGGCCCGAAGGACTTGACCACGCCGCTGGCCACCAGCCGCCCCGCCGGGCCGGGGGCGCTCAGCGGTCGTTCCAGGCCACGTACCGGCGGGTGGCGGCCCGCAGCAGGAGGTCGGCCACCAGGCCCACCACGGCGAAGCACAGCATCCCCACCACGATCTGGTCGAGGCGACCGGTCTCTCGGGCCGCGTTCATCATGGCGCCGATGCCCGTCTGGCTCCCCGTGAGCTCACCGACGATGACGCTCATCCACCCCAGGGTCATGCCCAGCCGCAGCCCGGTGACGATCCCGGGCAGGGCGGCCGGCAGGTAGACCCGCCCGGCCAGCGAGCGGTGGCGGGCGCCCAGCATGAGCGCCGTCTCCACGTAGGCACGGGGAACCCGGCTGACGCTGTCGGCCGTGGCCACGATGATGGGCGACACCGCCCCGACGAAGACCAGGTAGCGGGCCGCGCCCTCGCCCAGGCCGAACCAGACCAGGGCCAGGGGGAGCCAGGCGAAGATGGGGATGGCCCGCAGCGCCTGGACCAGGGGGTCCAACAGGTCGGCCACCACCCTGGACAGGCCGATGCCGAGGCCGACGGTGAGGCCCACGGCGACGGCCAGGGCGTAGGCTGACAGCCAGCGGCGCAGGCTGGCGGTCAGGTGCTCGAGAGCGGCGCCTTCGAAGGGGACGACGCCGGCCAGCGGGTCGGCCCGGCCCCCGACGACGAAGTCCCGGGCCGCCTCCAGCACGTCCCACGGGGCAGGGAGGAGCTTGGTGGAGATCACCCCTCTGGCGCTGACCAGGCACCACGCGCCCAGGAGCAGGGCGGGCAGCACCAGCCCGAGGGCGCGCCGCCCCCTGCGTGGGCGCAGGACCCGGGGCCGGGCCGGGAGGGTGGCGGCAGCCTCGGTGTCCAGGGCCCCGGCCGGCGACGCCGGGAGGCCCGGCCCCGCCTGTCCCGGAGACGCCCCGTCCTCGGCGGGAGGAGTGGCGCGCTCCGAGGTGGGCGTGGCCACGGTGCGATCAGGCGGAGGGCTGGTACTGCAGTTCGTAGACCGACGCCCAGTCGGGGTCCTTCTTCAGCACGCCGGAGGCCCGCATCTGGGCCGCGGCGCCCTCGAACTGGGACCTGCGGGCATCGTCGAACCGCCACACTGCGCCGATGTTGGAGAGCACTTCCCGGTAGACCGGCTCGGTGTAGCCGAACTGCGTCACGAGCAGGTCCTTCCACACGACCGGGTCGTTCTTGCCGCCCGGCGTGAGGTGCTCGGCGGCGTCGCGCTGCATCTGGGTCACGGCCCGCAGCACCTCGGGGCGGCCCAGCATCTTGGGCGAGGCCCAGATGGCGGTGTTGAAGTCGCCGAGGGGCGTGGTGTAGGGGTCGGCCAGCCGCTTGCCGACGCCGGACACCACGCTCTGGGTCACGAGCGGCTCGGTGCCGATGTAGGCGTCGACGTCGCCCCGCTGGAGGGCGGCGGGGTGCTCGGCGTAGCCGAGGGGCACCGGCTTCAGGTCGCGCTGGAGCTTCAGGCCGGCCCGGTCCAGCAGGATGTCCAGGATGAGGTTCAAGATGCCGGGCGGGGGCACGGCGACGGTCTTGCCCCGCAGGTCGGCCACGGTGTTGATGCCCCGGTCGGTGCGGGCCACCAGGCCGATGCCCTGGCGGGAGCACATGCAGATCACCTTGGACCCGAAGCCCTGCTCCTTCTCGATCAGGCCGTTGTAGGGGCCGAACAGCCCGAAGTCGAGGTCGCCGGCCTGCAGGGCCCGGTTCATGTCCGAGCCGCTGGTGAAGATCTTGACGTCGACCTTGAGGCCCTCGGGCGCGAAGCGCTGCCAGAACAGCGGCGAGGAGGCGTGGTTCTTGGAGTAGACGGCGGCGCTGATGGTGGTCCCCGCCAGTGAGGGCCCCCCGGCGCCCTTGGCCTTGCTCGCCGGCTGCTCGTCCTCGGAGGCACCGCACGCTGCGAGCGCCAACGCCGCCGCCCCACTGCCGGCCAGCGCCAGAAAGCTCCGGCGGGACAGCTCGTTCATCGGGCGGCAGGCTAATGCAGCCCCCCCGACGACTTCCGCGCGGCCAGCCCGCTCTGCCGGGGGTCCATCGCGCCGAAGTCGGCTTCAGCTGGCGCACGACAGGGCGGCGGCGGCCACCCGGACCACGGCCTCCCGAGTTGAGCGAGCCGTGAAGTGGTAGATGCGCCAGCCCGCCAGGGCCAGCTCGTTACCTCGCTCCCGGTCGCCGTCGAAGGCCACTCGTCGGGCGTGAACGTCCCACCCGTCCAGCTCGAAGCCGACCCGACGGTCGGGGTAGGCGAGGTCGAGCCGGAAGCGTCGCCCGCCCGCGACGACCCACAGCTGGGGTACCGGTGGCGGCAACCCCGCCGCGACCAGCCAGCGCGCCACCCGGCCCTCGAGCGCGCTCTCCCCCGGGTCCGAGCCGAGGCGGGCTTCGAGCAGCCGCTCCACGACGGTGGTCCGCCGGCGGCCTCTCCGACGCATCTGCTCGAGACACCGACCGACTGACTCGTAGCTGACGATCCGGCGGCCGCGTCATCCAGCACTGGCCCCAGCGTGTGCTCGCCGAGCACTGCCGCCAGATCGACCACGGTACGCTCGGCGCTGGTGACGGGAATGCCGTCGACCTCGGTGACGAAGCGCTCGTCGACCAGATTGGAGCGGTGGGCGACGACGCCGGCGAGCCGAACTGCTCGCCCGGCCTCAGCCGTGACCTCCAAGCGGACCGCCGGCACCCCCGCCAGCCCCCACAGGCGGGCCGCGGAACGGTGCGAGGCGAACACGCCATCGCCGGCGGACAGACAGCAGCCGTGCAGCCTTTGCTCCCATGACTCCGGGGCCCCCGCCGCCCGGTAGACGCCCGGCCACATGGGCTCGAGCCGGCGGCGGGCGAGCCATCCCTCGATCTGCTTCTCGCTGAGGCACTGCAGGACCTGGTCCCGGGTCAGGAGCCCGTGCTGCCGGGAAGCGGTCCGGCGCAGCCACTCGTCCACGCCGTCCAGTCAACCCGCCGGCTGTGACACCGACTCCCCCGTGCGACCTCGGCACGGTCGACCCCCCTGATGGCGGGTCGAACGCGCCAAAGTCGGCCAGAGGGGGTGGGGGCGGTGCGAGCGGGGCCGCCGAGGCGCGACCATAGGGGCCCATGGACCCGCTGATCGTCGACGGCTTCGCCCATCAGCTGCCCGACATCGACCCCGAGGAGACCGACGAGTGGGTCGACTCCTTCGACGCCGTGGTCGACGTCCGGGGCAAGGCCCGGGCCCAGTTCCTGCTCCTGAAGCTGCTCCAGCGGGCCAGGGAGCAGCAGGTCGGCTTCCCCGCCACCGTCTCCACGCCCTACGTCAACACCATCCCGCCCCACCAGGAGCCGTGGTTCCCGGGAGACGAGCACGTCGAGAGGCGCATCCGGGCCTACATCCGATGGAACGCCGCCGTCATGGTCACCCGGGCCAACACCCTCTCGGAGGGCATCGGGGGCCACCTGGCCACCTACGCCAGCTCGGCCAGCCTCTACGAGGTCGGCTTCAACCACTTCTTCCGGGGCAAGGACGGCGACACCCCCGGAGACCAGGTCTACTTCCAGGGCCACGCAGCTCCCGGCATCTACGCCCGAGCCTTCCTCGAGCGGCGCCTGGACGAGGATCAGCTCGACCACTTCCGCATGGAGCTGGGCGGCAAGGGCCTGTCGTCCTACCCGCACCCCCGCCTCATGCCCGACTTCTGGGAGTTCCCCACCGTCTCCATGGGGCTGGGCCCCATCAACGCCGTCTACCAGGCCCGCTTCAACCGCTACCTGCACAACCGCGGCATCGCCGACACCAGCGGCTCGAGGGTGTGGTGCTTCGTGGGCGACGGGGAGACCGACGAGCCCGAGACCCTGGGCGCTCTTTCCCTGGCCGCCCGGGAGCAGCTCGACAACCTGGTCTTCGTGGTCAACTGCAACCTTCAGCGCCTCGACGGCCCGGTACGGGGCAACGGCAAGATCATCCAGGAGCTGGAGGCCATCTTCCGGGGCGCGGGCTGGAACGTAATCAAGGTCATCTGGGGCTCGGCGTGGGACGAGCTGCTGGCCCGCGACTCCGACGGCGTGCTGCTCAACAAGATGAACACCACCGTCGACGGAGAGTTCCAGAAGTACTCGGTGGAGTCGGGCGCCTACATCCGTGAGCACTTCTTCGGCCCCGACCCCAGGCTGCGCCAGATGGTGGAGCACCTGTCCGACGACGACCTGCGCACCCTGCCCAGGGGAGGACACGACTACCGCAAGCTGTACGCCGCCTACCAGGCGGCCGTCGAGCACACCGGCACGCCCACCGTCATCCTGGCCAAGACCATCAAGGGCTGGACCCTCGGCCCCGAGGTGGAGGCCCGCAACGCCACCCATCAGATAAAGAAGATGACCAAGGCCCAGCTACGGGTGCTGCGGGACCGCCTCTACCTGCACGACCAGATCCCCGACGAGGCCCTCGACGCCCAGTACCCCCCGTACTACCGGCCGCCCGAGGGCTCCACCGAGTTCGAGTACCTCATGGAGCGGCGCCGGGCCCTGGGCGGCCACCTCCCCCGCCGCCGCCACCAGGCCCCCACCCTGCCCACCCCCGAGGACAAGGCCTTCGCCGACCTGCTGTCGGGCTCGGGCGGCCAGGCCGTGTCCACCACCATGAGCTTCGGCCGGCTGATGCGGAACCTGCTCCGGGACAAGGGTGTCGGGAAGCGGGTGGTCCCCATCATCCCCGACGAGGCCCGCACCTTCGGCATGGACGCGCTGTTCAAGGAGTACAAGATCTATGCCCCCTTCGGGCAGCGCTACGAGCCGGTGGACGCCAAGCTGCTGCTGTCCTACACCGAGGCCCAGTCGGGGCAGATCCTCGAGGAGGGCATCACCGAGGCCGGATCCATGGCCTCCTTCACCGCCGCCGGGACGTCCTACGCCACCTGGGGCGAGCCCATGATCCCCTTCTACATCTTCTATTCGATGTTCGGCTTCCAGCGCACCGGCGACCTCATCTGGGCCTTCGGCGACATGCGGGGCCGGGGCTTCCTGCTGGGAGCCACGGCCGGGCGCACAACCCTCAACGGTGAGGGTCTCCAGCACGAGGACGGGCACTCGCTGCTGCTGGCGTCCACGGTGCCCAACGTGGCCGCCTACGACTCCGCCTTCGCCTACGAGGTGGCCGTCATCGTCCGCGACGGGCTACGCCGCATGTACGGCGAGGAGCCCGAGGACCGCTTCTACTACCTGGCGCTGTACAACGAGAACTACGAGATGCCGGCCATGCCGGAGGGCGCCGAGGAGGGCATCGTACGGGGCCTGTACCGCTTCGCCCCCGCCCCGGAGGGCCCGAGCCGGCGGGCCACCATCCTGTTCAGCGGGCCCGCCTACGGGTCGGCTATGGAGGCCCAGCGGCGGCTGGCCGAGGACCACGACGTGGCCGCCGAGTGCTGGAGCGTGACGTCCTACAAGGCCCTGAGGGAGGAGGCCATGGACGCCGAGCGGTGGAGCCGCCTGCACGCCCACGAGCCGACCCGCACGCCCTACGTCACCCAGGTGCTCTCCGAGGCCGAAGGCCCGTTCGTGGCCGTCACCGACTACATGAAGGCCGTGCCCGACCAGGTGGGGCGCTGGGTGCCGGGCCACTTCACGACCCTGGGCACCGACGGCTACGGGCGCTCCGACACCCGGGCCGCCCTGCGCCGCCATTTCGAGACCGACGCCGCCCACGTGGTGGTTGCCGTGCTCAAGGCCCTGGCCGACACCGGTGAGGGCAAGTCGGATGAGGTGGCCTACGCCATCGCCCGCTACGAGATAGACACAGAGGCGCCCGAGCCCCGGACGGCCTGAGGTTGGGCCGGCCAACCCGGCGGGGGGAGGAGCTCCCGGCCGGTGGCCAACCCCGCCCTAGACCCCACCGGGCCGGGACCTCCTCCCCGACCTACGATTCG
>JALYHE010000239.1 GCA_030776705.1 Actinomycetota bacterium
CCGTGGTACCGGGCGCCGGCGCGGGAGAAGGCCTCGGCGAACCAGCCCGGGCCTCCACCCACGTCGAGAACTGTCCTTCCCTCGAGCCGTGCGTAGCGGGACAGCTCCCTCACCGAGTCCTCGGCCAGGAGGCGGTAGAAGCGCTCCGGGTCGCTCTGCTCGGCCCGGAAGGCTCGCAGCAGCCGGAGCGAGCGCCGCAGGCCGGAGCCGCCCTCCGCCGTCCGCCGTGGCGGGGCTACGGGCACGGGGCGGGCGCCCTCGTCGGTGACCAGGTGAGGGCCTCCTCGACCACGTGTGCGAAGGCGTCCAGCGTCGACGACCACGAGAAGGAGGCGGCCCGCTGTCGGGCCTGCCGGCCCAGGGCCTGACGGGCCGAGGGCTCGGTTCCGAGCCGGGCCCACGCCCGGGCGAACTCCTCCTCGGAGCGGGCCAGCTCGCCCGTTTGGCCGTGCAGGACCGAGTCGCGCACGCCTGGCACGTCGAAGCCCACGGCCGGCGTCTCCCGGACAGCCGCCTCCATGATCCCCAGCCCCCAGCCCTCGACCGCCGAGGGGTGAAGGAGGAGCCAGGCCGAGCGCAGGAGGTGCTGCTTCTCCTCCTCCGGCACCCATCCGGGCAGGAAGGCGTCCGGGCCGGCCAGCGAGCGCAGGCGGGCGGAGTCCGGCCCGTCACCGAGGACGACGAGACGCCCGCCCGTGAGGGGGCGGACCGCCTCCCACATGCGCAGCAGGGCGTCGAAGCGCTTGTTGGGCACCAGGCGCCCCATGGCCAGGAAGAGAGGTGTCGGTGACTTGACGGGGGGGACGTCGTCGGGGTCCACCCCGTTGTGCACTATGCGGATGTGGTCGGGGCGCACGCCCCGTGCGGCCAGGGCCGCCGCCGTGGAGGTGGACACGGCCACGAAGAGGGTGCGGCGGTAGACGGCGGGCATGAGGCGGTCCTCGACCTTGCGCCCCACGAAGGCCACCGGCGGGGAGAACCACAGAGGCCAGTGCTCGGTGTGGAGGTGGTTCACCAGGCACAGCGAGGGGCCTCGGCGCCACAGGGGGCTGAAGTAGGGGACGCCGTTGGCGACGTCCACGACCAGGTCCGTCCCACGGTGCCGGCGCAGGTAGCTGAGGGGGACGCCGGCGTAGTGGCTGTACGTCCCTCCCGTGCTCGTGACGGGGTAGGCCCTTGAGCCAGCCGGACGGGCGCAGAGGAGCTCCACCTCGTGGCCCCGCTCCACCAGCCCCGTGGCCAGGCGATCGACCAGAACCTCCGACCCGCCGGCCAGGGGATGCTGCAGGTCCCGCCAGGCGAGGAACAGTATGCGCATCGAGACCTCCGCGACCTCCGGCCCGGGTGGTCCAGAAGCTACTACTCAGCGCGTTGTCGCCAACCGCCAAAGGCCCATAGTGTGATTCGCCAGTAGGGCAGAGACCGGGCCGCCCGGCCCGGGACATCGGAGGCAGGGCCGGCCGTGAAGCTCGAGATCGTCATCCCGGCGCTCGACGAGGAGCTCACCATCCAGAGCATGATCGAGCGCTCCCTCGAAGCCAGAGGCACCATCGTGGCCTCGTCGCCGGTAACGGAGGTCTCCGTCACGGTCGTGAGCGACGGCTCCACCGACCGGACGGCCCCGCTGGCCCGGGCCTACGCCGACCGCATCCACCTGATCGTCTTCGACCAGAACCGTGGCTACGGGGCGGCCATCAAGGAGGGCTGGAGGCGGTCGGACGCCGACGTCCTGGGCGTGATCGACGCCGACGGCACCTGTGACCCCAGCTCCTTCGCCGAGCTCTGCACCCGCCTGGAGTCGGACGGGGCAGACGTGGTGCTGGGGTGCCGCATGCACGAGCACAGCGCCATGCCCGCCCTCCGCCGGTTCGGCAACGCCATGTTCGCCCGCATGCTGTCCACGTTCTCCTCGTCGCCCGTGCGCGACACGGCCAGCGGCATGCGGGTCGTCCGCAGCGAGAGCCTGCCCAAGCTGTCGCCGCTGCCGGACGGGCTCCACTTCACCCCGGCCATGACGGCCAAGGCCATCCTCGGCCACGACCTCCGGCTCTCGGAAGTCGACATCCCCTACAGGGAACGGGCTGGCGACTCCAAGCTGCGGGTGGGACGGGACGGGCTGCGCTTCCTGGGCGCAATCCTGCGGGCGGTGTCGCTGTACCGCCCGTCGCGGCTGTTCGGGCTCTTCGCCCTGGCCTGCCTGTCGGCCGCCGTGGCCTTGATGGTCGGGCCCGCCTGGCACTACGCCCGCGAGGGCTGGCTCGAGGAGTGGATGATTTACCGCTTCGTGGTCAGCGAGCTGAGCGGCGTGAGCGCCTGCCTGCTGTTCTGCGCCGGCTACCTGACCCAGCGGATCGTCGAGGTGACCCTCTTCTCCGGCCGGCAGCCGGCCCTGGGCCCGCCCCGGGCCCGTCGCTTCTTCCGCTCCCGATGGTTCTGGGCCGTCCCGCTCCTCCTAGTAGGCGTCGGTGCCGCCCTGGTCGGCGAGAGCTTCGTCGAGCGCATCACCACCGGTGTGACCTACGAGCACTGGTCCCGCTTCGTCGCCATGTCCTTCCTCGTGTCGGTCGCCCTCGTCCTGGTGGTGACCAGGGTGACGGACCGCTTCCTCGACCTGGTGGCCGAGCGGTTGGAGTCCACCTCCACCGCCGCCCGCCCCCGGGCGGACAGACCTGCGGCGCCGGTCGGTTGAGCCCGGGCCGGGGGGCATGACCGGGCCGGCCGGCCCCGGTCCCCCTGCTCGGGCGATCCCCGTCTGGGAGCGTCCCTGGACACTGGCCGGGCTCGTCGCCGCCCTTGTCGCCCTCACCGGTCGCTTCACTTTCAGGAGCTGGTTCACCTACGACGACTTCGTCTACCTGCTCGACGCCCAGCGGCACAGCCTGTCGCTGACCCTCCTGGCCAAGCCCCTCAACGTCCACTTCTCCCCTGCCCACCGGCTGGCCGACTGGCTCCTCCAGACCTTCTTCCCCCTCCACTTCGGCGTGGCCCAGGTCTTCCTGCTGGCCTGCTTCGCCGCCACCCTCGTGGTCCTGCACCGGGTGCTCACCGAGCTGGTGGGCAAGGGTGCCGGCCCTCTCGTTCTCACCGGCCTCTACGGCACCTCCGTCCTGAACGTGGGCCTGGCCCAGTACTGGGCCTCGGGCCTCCAGTCGCTCCCCTCGGGCGTGCTCAGCCTCCTGGCCGTCCTCTTCTACCTGCGCTACCACCGCACCCGGGATCGCCGCCTGCTGGTGGCGTCCGCAGTCTGCGTGGGCGTGGCGCTCCTCTTCTACGTCAAGCCCCTCCTCGTCCCGCTGTACCTGGTCCTGGCCAGAGTCCTGCTCTTGAGCCCGGACCAGCCGGTGCGCCGGTGCCTGATGGACACCGTCCGAGGGTGGCGGGAGTGGGTCCCCTTCCTGGTGCCCGTGGGCCTGTACCTCCTCTTGTACCTGACCCGGTACTGGGAGCCCTCGGGGGCGACGTCGTGGGCGGCGGTCGACCGCTACCTGCGGGACTCCTGGGCCCGGGTGTTCGCACCCGGCTTCGTGGGGTTCCGACTCCCGGAGGGGGAGCTGTCCGAGGGCCAGCAGGCCGTCATCGTGGGCGTGCAGGTCCTCATGGCCGCCACGGTGGTTGCCAGCCTGGTCCGGGCGCCGCGGGCCTGGCGGGCGTGGGCCTTCTTCGCCGTGGCCTTCCTGGCCAACGCCCTGCTCGTGGGACTGCCCAGGCTGGGCGACTTCGGCCCCGGCGTGAGCTCGCAGCTGCGCTACTACGCCGAGGCCAACTACCTCTTCCCCGTCGCCCTGGGCGCCGCCTTTCTGCTGCCCTGGCCCAGGCGGCCGGCCCTCCTGTCCGGGGCCGGTGGGTGGCGGAGGGTGGCGTGGGCCGGCCTGGGCCTCGGCTTCGCCGCCCACCTGGGCGTCGCCTGGTGGGGGGCGGGGCGGGTCAGCGCCGAGTCGCCGGGGTCGACCACCCGCGCCTTCCTGGGGCGCCTCGACGAAGCCCTTCGCCGCGCCGAGCGGACAGACAAGGGAGTCGCCGTGGTGGACGGCCGCTTCCCCGAGCACGTCTTCGGCGTGCCCCCTCCCTACGGGTACCGCTACTCGGAGATCCTCCCCCTCATGAGGCCCGACGTCGCCTTCGACGACCCCCGACGGTCCTTGCACAGGGTGACGGAGGACGCCTCCCTCGAGCCGGTTCGCTTCCGGGCCCACGCCGGCGGCGACGTCCGGGCCCTGTCGCGCGACGGGCGGGTGACGATCGCCGGGGGCACGGTGGAGCAGGGGGACGGCCCGGTCTGCGTCTCCTCCACCACGGCCCCCGCCTCCCTTGAGCTCAGACCCGAGCCGGTGCTGGCCGGGGGTGGGTGGTACATGGACCTTCGCTACAGCTCCACGGTGGCCCAGGCGGTGCCGCTGGCGGTGGACCGGGGACGGGGGTTCCCGTACCTGGACCGGGCCCTCGCCATCCGGCGGGGAGCGGGCCGGGCGACCCTGGCCGACCTGGGAGGCCCGGCCGTGACCGGCGTGCGGCTGGAGCTCCCACGTCGCTCGCGAACGTGCCTCGACCGACTGGACGTCGGCGTCCTGGTGCCGGCGGGGGCGGCCCCGGGCCGAGCCCGGGGCGATGGCCCGACCAGCGTGCACGACGGGTTCGACCGGCCCGACCACGCCGGCGGGCTGGGCGCCGTGCAGGGCGGGCCCTCGTGGAG
>JALYHE010000240.1 GCA_030776705.1 Actinomycetota bacterium
GGGCGCCCGGCCGACGTGGTGGTGCTCGAGAGACGCCGCCAGGACCCGTTCGAGAGCGTCGTCGACGCCGACCCCTCGTGGGTGGAGCTGGTAACCATCAACGGGGACCTCGCTTACGGCCGGGCCGACTGGATCCGGGCCCTGGCCGACCCGGAGGAGGCGGGGCGGCTCGAGCCGGTGGTGGCCTGGGGAACGGAGATGCTGCTCGACACCACCTACTCGGCGACCCCTGCGGGCGGTCCGCCGCCGACCCTGGCCGAGCTGCGGTCAGCGCTGATCGCCGAGTACCCACCGGTCGGGCCCATCTTCGCCTGAGCCACCTACGCTGGTCTCCTTCCGGAACGAGGTGGCAAGGACGACAGAGACGACGAAGCCGACTGGACGAGGGAAGGCCGCTCCGACATGGCTCCGTGCCGGCGCCCTTGCCGCCGCCCTCGCCGGCGGCGGGGCGGCGTGCGGCGACGGCGCCGTGTCCACAAGGGAGGGCGTCGAGGCCTTCAACCGGGTGGCCGAGGCCCGACAGGTAAGGCTGGTCTGCCCCGAGAAGGTCGACAAGGGCGCCGAGGAGATGGACTGCACCCTGCATGGTACGAAGACGGGCAAGACCGCCGTCGTGAAGATGACGGCCATGGACGACAAGGAGGAGGTCCCCGACGCGGTGGACGGGAGGGCCTTCAGGAGCGCGGTCGAACAGGTGAGCCAGCCGTAGCCTCGCCGAGGGCTGCTGCCGCCACGGCGGCGCCAGCCAGTCTCTACGCCTGGTGGGTGGCCGGGCTCCCCCACTTCACGCTCGCCGCTCTCCTCGCCGTGGCCGGCGCCGGCCTGGTGACGGTGGCGGCCGGGTCCTGGCAGCGTCGCCGGTGCCCCCGGGAGCCGGTTCGGAGGGGCCGGACGGCACCCTGGGTGGGCCACCGGATGGGCCGCGCCGCCGCCATGGCCGCCTGGTTGTGGCTGGGCTGGCACCTCTTCGTGCGCTGATGGCGACCTCGCAGCCCTTTCGAGCCCGAGTACACAGCGCCCGGAAAGCGGACCCTATGTACTCGAGATCGGGGGGTTGGAGGAGGCGCGCTGCAGCACGCCCCAGCCGAGGGGGCCGGTAGTGCGGTAGTCGTAGATCGAGATCCCGACCGCGCCCGTCTCCTGCGCCGCCCGCACGAACCCCTGGTAGTCCTCGAGCTTGGTGGCGCCGGCCACGCCGCCGACGGGGTGCACCGGCACCGCCGGCCTGCCCAGCCTCTCGCGCAGCAGCCGGATGCTGTCGGCCGTGTAGCGGTAGCCCTCCCGGTAGCCCGATTGGGCCGTGGCCTCGGTCCAGTAGGCCATGGGCAGCCAGGCGTCGTAGAGGCCGGCCAGCTCCGGCCACGGGAAGTCGGGCCAGTACCCCGGGTAGACCGACTCGAGGGTGACGGGCGGGTAGACGATGGCGCCCAGGGCCTGCCCCTCGGCCTCCCGGCGAAGGCGCCGGGACAGCTCCACGAGGCGCCGGTTCCGCTCGGCGTGGTCCGGCACGTCCCGCCGCCACTCGATGTCCACCCCGATGGCGTCGAAGCGGTGCCCGTCGCGCTCGAAGTCGCGGATGAGGCGCAGGTTCCGGAGGTCGGCCTCCAAGTCGCCGAACTTGGGCAGGTACCACCCCACGACCCGCATCCCCCGCTCGTGGGCCCGCTCCAGGAACCGGCCCACGAGCCCTGCGTCCACGATGCCGCGAGGCGAGCGGTCGTCCAACCGGGCCGCCTGCAGGAACAGCGTCCGCACGCCCCGCTCGGCCATGCGGTCCACCTCGTCAGGAGCGACGGCGGGGCCCTCTTGAGGTCGAAGGTAGGCGGGGCCGTAGTCGTAGACGTCGACCCAGGCTCCCAGCCCCTGGAACACGGAGGGGTCCCGGCCGTCGACAAGGGTTCCGTCGCCCGCCCCGGGCCGGAGCTCGATCACGAGGGCGGCCACCACGGCCACTGCGAGCACGCCCGCGGCCAAACCGGAGAGGGCCCTCATGAGGCCCCGGTCGTCCACTTCTCCAAGCTATGACGGACGAGGCACGCCTACGGGGACGTCGCTCAGGGGTGCGAGGCCTCGACCACGGTGTGGATGCCGCCCCGGACGTTCCAGTCCGTGGTGACGGTGATCCGCCTCGGCTCCAGGCAGGCGACGAGGTCCTCGAGGATCCGGTTGGTGACGTCCTCGTGGAAGCTGCCCTCGTCGCGGAAGCTCCACAGGTACAGCTTCAGGGACTTGAGCTCCACGATGCGCTCGTCAGGGACGTAGGTGACAGTGACCGTGGCGAAGTCGGGCTGTCCCGTCATGGGGCACACGCACGTGAGCTCGGGCGTCTCGCAGCGCACCTCGTAGTCCCGCCCGGGGTGGGGGTTGGGCACGGCGACGAGGTCCTTCGACGGCCTGGTGGGCACCGCTTGACGGTACCGCCCGTAGGTCTTCCTCGGCGCCTGCCGGCTCAGCCCTTGGTGCCCAGCATGCGGTTCATCTTGGTGCCGCACTCCGGACAGGTCCCCTGGGCGGCGCGCCGACCGTTGGCCATCTCCACCTCCTGGCC
>JALYHE010000241.1 GCA_030776705.1 Actinomycetota bacterium
GCGCGGGAGGCGGCTCGGGGCTACGTGGAGGCGGCCTCGGCGTCGGAGGCGGCGGCCTCGGCCCGCCGCGCCGCCGAGGAGGCCATCGCCGGTCACGGGCGCCAGGTGGGGCGCATGGAGATGGACCGGGTGGGCGGGGCCTTCGCCCGCTGCGCCAGGGTCACCCTCGAGGTCCGCTACCGGGTGCCGCTGGTGGCCGTCCCGGTGCTGGGTCGGGATAGCTCGGGCCTCACCGTGGCCTCCCGCCACTCGGAGGTGGTCGACCCCTACCGCAGCGGGCTCGAAGGCGAAGCGGCCTGCGGTGGGTGAGGGAGGCGTCGAGCGGGGATCGGTGCTCATGCTGGTGCCCGCCGCGGTGCTGGTGCTCGTGGTGCTGGGCGCCATCGCCGTGGACTTCTCGGTCGCCTTCTTGGGTCAGCGCGAGCTCACCAGCGCCGCCGCCGCCGCCGCCAACGACGCCGCCACCGCCATCTCCAAGGAGACCTTCTACCGGGGAAGGGGCGATGTCCCGGCCGGCACGGTCGTCCTCGACGCCCACCAGGCCCGCCGGGCCGCGGAGCTGGCGCTGCAGGCCCGCGCCCCGAGGGGCGTGGAGGTCACCGAGGAGACGGTCGACGCCTCGGGGGACCAGGTGTGCGTGAGCCTGAGCGGTCGGGTGGACTACGTCTTCGCCCGGGCCCTCCCAGGCATGGGCGACGGCACCACAGTGCACGGACGGGCCACGGCCACGGCGGTGACGGGCCCGGCCGGCTCCCCGGTGCGCCCCCGACCTGCCTGTTGAGCCGGTCCCTCCTTGGGGCCGTCCTTCACACGACCGGGGGCAGCGGCTCGCGCCGCTCCCGCCACAGCGGCGGGATCCCCGGCGTGCCGACACGGGCCCCGACCACACCGCCGACGATGGCGCACGTCGTGTCCCGGTCCCCCAGGCCGCTCACCGTCTCCCAGGCTGCGGCCTCGAAGTCGTCCAGGCCCCGGCTCGCGCACCACAGGGCGAACGGCACGGTGTCCTGGGCCGAGACCTCGGAGCCGTTGCCCAGCACGCTGACGGCTCGGGCCACCGACGTGCGGGCGCCGAGGCCCGCCGCCGCTCCCAGCCCGTCGGCCACCGCACCGGCCGGGACCCAGGCCCTCACTTCCTCCAGGAAGGCGGCCGGGTCGGGCGGCGGGGCGCCACGGGAGCGACGGGACAGGGCCGCGGCCACAGCCACGGCCACGGCCCCCGCCACGCCCTCGGGGTGGGCGTGGGTGACCACGGCCGAGCGCTCCGCCTGGCCGGCGGCGGCGCCGAGGTCGTCGGAGAACCAGGCCCCGAGGGGGGCCACCCGCATGGCCGCCCCGTTGCCGTAGGACCCCTCGCCGCCGAACTGGCCCCGTGCCACCTCGGCCCAGGCCCACCCGCCGGCGATCCGGCGCAGGAGAGCGTGCATGGCCGCCCCGTAACCCCGGCGGGGATCGTAGCGGCGGGCGAAGCTGCGGGCCAAGGCGTCCTGGTCGACGCTGCCGTCCCGGAGGAGCACCTCCACCACCGAGAGGGCCATGTTGGTGTCGTCGGTCCAGTGCCAGGGAGGATCGGGCAGGCACCGCTCCTCCATGGCGGCCCTGGCCCTTGTGTCGGGGACGAAGAACCGCTCGCCGAAGGCGTCACCGGTGCTCAGCCCCTCGAGCGAGTCGAGCGCCGCCTGCCGCCGGTCGTCCACGTTCATGGAGCCAGCCAGGCCACCACCGGGAGCAGGACCAGGGCCACCGGGACGGTGAGCAGGGGGATGGCGGTGGCCTCCTCACGGCGGTAGCCGTAGAGCCGGGACAGCGAGACGACGATGAACGGAGACGGGGCAAGTGCCAGCACCCACACCGGGCCCGGCAGCTCAAGCCCGGCGGCCCGGGCCAGCAGGCACGCAGCCACGGGCAGGGCCAGGCGCAGCGGGACGGCCGGCAGCGCCCGCCGCCAGTCGCCGAGATGCGGCCGCCCGACCGGCATGGCCATGCCCAGCAGCAGGAACCCGGCCATGCCGACGGCCAGCCCCAGGGGGCGGACGAGGCCCAGGCCCGGACCCGGGACGAGGTGGCGGAGCAGGAGCCCGCTGCACAGGGCCAGGGGAGGCAGGTAGTCCACCAGGGCAGAGCGACGGGAGGGGGACTCGGGGGCGGACCGTCGCAGCGTGTGGATCAACAGGCCCACGCGGGGCATGGCGACGGCTTCGTAGACCACGGCGAAGGCCGCGCCCGTGGTCCCGAAGAGCATCCCCGATACGGGGATGGACCAGAAGCCGCTGTTGGACGCCGCCGAGGCGGCGGCGGGAGGGCTGACCTTGCCGGCTCGCACCAGGGTCCGGCCCAGGACCAGCGCCGCCACCTCGGCCCCGAGCAGCACCGCCATGGCGACGAGGTCGGCGCCGCCCAAAGACACCGACCACCCGGTGAGGAGGGCCAGGCTCGACGTCAGCACCATCAGCTGGGTCCGGAAGAGCCGGCTGAACCACTCCCTGCCGACCCGGCGCACGCCGGTGCCGACGAAGAAGGCCGACACCATCGCCAGGACAGCCATCGGCGTAGTGTTCCCCTTCCCCGGCCGTCCTGGCACGGCCGCGGCGACGGGCGCGCCGTGACGGGCGGGAATAGCCTGCCCCCATGAGCGACCAGGGCTCGGGGCCGCCGCCGGGACAGGGCTGGGGCCCGCCCCAGGGCCAGCCGCCGCAGGGCCAGCAACCTCCCCCTCCGCCGGGCCAGCCGCCTCCCTACTGGGGGCCTCCGCAGCCGCCGCCGTACGGCTACGGGCCGCCCCCGCAGTACGGCTACGGGCCCCAGCCGCCGACCGAGGGCATGGCCATCACTGCCCTGGTGCTGTCGATCGCCTCGGTGATGTTTCTCTTCACGTTCTTCCTGGCCCCGGTGGGCCTCGTCCTGGCCATCGTGGCGCTGGCGCTTTGCCCGTCGGCCCAGCGCAAGATCGAGGGCTCCGGAGGCGCCCTCACCGGCGAGGGCCTGATCACCGCGTCGAAGATCATCTCGTGGATCTCCATCGGTCTGATCGCATTGGGCGTGCTGGTCCTCGGCATCATCGCCATCGCCGCCGCCGCCACCGAGGACGAGTTCAGCCTGGCCCTGTCGCTGCTCGCCGCCTGACCTTGCCACCCCGCCACTTGTGGCGCGGGGGTTTTCATGGTATCTCATGTAGAGATGATGCATACCTGGGCCTTTCGGTGAGCCGCCGCCTGGGGACCACCGCCGGCCTGGCCGGCTGGACGGTGTTCCTCGTGTCCGCCCTGACCCTCCTCCACGCCACCGGCGATGCCCTCCCCGCCCCGCCGCTGTTCCGCCCCGGGGAGGTCCCCGAGTGGCTCCTGCAACGCCAGCCCGCCGAGGCCGCCTTCGCCGCCTTGCGCCTGGTCGCCCTGGGGCTGGGCTGGTACCTGCTGGCCGTCACCGCCGCCGGGGTGCTGGTCCGGGCCCTGCGCCTGGCCTCCCTAGTGG